>NZ_JBNGPA010000052.1:0-26289 GCF_050589845.1 Carboxylicivirga agarovorans
AAAACCACCTCCCCTCTCCTTCGTCGAGGTACTCCTCCTTGCCAGGAGGAGAGCTGATTTACAGCTTGCAAAACACTATATATGTGAATGTTTGAATCTTTTCGAACACTCGTGGGCAAAGCGCAGCGCCGCCCCGGGTTACTTAACGCCCATCAATCCGGTGCAATAGCAGTTGTTCTTCGATGCACCAGTGTTTCATGCACCGGCATAGCCAATGCCCGATTGTATAAATTATATGATGAGTTGAGAAATTTATTGGTCAAACCGATGAATGACAGAACTACAAGCCGGTAATGCCAAGCGAAGGTGAGTAAAAGACATTTATCCCTTAAGCTGCTCTTGAATCTTCCCCTCAAGCGCTTTTCGCAACTTGGTAAACAGCGGATGATCGCATTGGAAACACATTGAATCGATATGATTGATTGCAAGCATTCGTGGTGATGTTCCGCTGATGAATGCCGCATCCATTTCCTTCAGGTCATCCATGTGAACGGCCCTGTATTCCACCTTGATATTCAATTCACTTGCCAGCAAAAGAATGTGTTTCCTGATGATTCCGCCAAGCACAATGGAGTCATCGGCGGTAATAAGAGTATCGTTTTTAATAAAGAACAAGTTGGAGCGACTTCCTTCTGTCAGGCAATTCTCTGAATTAGTAAGGATGGTTTCATACACATGTCGCTGTTCAATAATGCTATTGGCTTTTCCTCTTACCTCAGGGTTGTATATTTTTGCTTTAGGGTGGTGTCGTTCCGAAAACTGAAGGGAACATACAATACCTTCTTTATACTCTGACTCATCAGGGTAGTGTGCCGGTAAAAAGTAAGCCATAAACTGTAAGATGCCATTGGCAGAGAATCGAAAGTCCAATTTAACATTTCCATTGCCAATGTTATTGGCGGAATACAGCATCTTAAGCCTTGTTTTTAACTGTCCCGTATTGATCTCAGCGTCGTAGCCTCCTATTTGAATACTGCTCTTAAGTCTGGCTAAGTGGTCGTCGATAAAAAGGGGAGTGGAATTTTCGATGCGGAATACCTCATAAATGCATGTTTCATCATCACCAATAGCACTGTTAAAGAAGTTAACCGACTTTAAAGTTCTATCCATTAAAAAATATTCTCCTAGAATAGCAGACTGCATTATATTTTGAGGTATGGTTAATTTTGGAAAATGAAGATAGACAATTTTATTTGGCTGGCAAATTAGGAAGTAAAATGCGGTGCATATTCTGCCAGATTGTTTTTCGTTAAAAGTGGAATGTAGCTATGTTCTTCTTTTATGTTTTACGAATATATTGGTTTAATACCTTGTGTTGGAAGGTGGCAGGCCTTTGGTATCAAACATGATAAATATTGATAAATGAAGGCGGTGGTTTCAGTAAGATTTCTTTTTTTTGTAGCCTTGTTACTAATTGTGAGTTATGATGAATTGGAAGAGAAGCATTGTAGTTACAGCTATTTTGCTGCTTAGTTGTAAGCTTTTTGCTGTTGAGCCTGCAAAGTTTTACGCCGTGTTTTCGGGTAATTCTGCTTCGGATATAAATGAAATGATTACCTCGCTGGAAAAGGAGGAAACCAGCTCATTGATCAATGCCTATAAAGGTGCTTTATATATGAAGCAGTCTTCTTTTATGAAGGAAGCAAAACAAAAGATAGAGACCTTTAAAAAGGGCAGGACTCTTCTGGAAACAGAAATTAATAATCAGCCTGATAATGCTGAGTATCGGTTTCTGCGCCTGGTCGTTCAGGAAAAATCACCTCCCATATTAAAGTATAAAAAGGATATTACATCGGATAAGGACTTGCTCATAAGTCATTTTTCTGAGTTGGATTCTTTTGTACAAAAACAAGTGATCAACTATTCCAGACAATCAAAGAAATTAGACGAAAACGAATTACAGTAAATGAAACTATTAGTTATCTCCTATTCGCAGACCGGACAATTAAATGAATTGATTGATAATTGTATAAGAGGAATTGATACTGTTGATATTGACAGGATTGAATACAAACCCGTCAAAGACTTCCCGTTTCCCTGGACATCAGATGAATTTTTTGAGACCATGCCCGAATCAGTTCTGGAGGTAAAAACGGAATTGGAAGAAATTACTTACAAGCATGATAAGTATGACTTGATCATATTGGGTTATCAACCGTGGTTCTTATCACCATCTGTACCAACGAGCTCCTTATTACAGGAGGAGAGTTTTTTAGCCAGGGTCAAAGATACACCCGTCATTACTATTATTGGTGCACGTAATATGTGGATCAACTCGCAGAAAAGTGTCAGTAAACGAATTGCTGCAGCAGGTGGGAAAATTGTAGGGAATATACCATTTATAGATACACATAATAACTATGTAAGTGCGTTTACCATATTGCACTGGATGCTGAAAGGACAAAAAACCAGGAAATGGGGGTTTTTACCTAAGCCAGGCGTAAGCGATAAGGACATAGAGGGAGCTGCCGATTATGCGCCAATACTAAAGAAAGCTATCCAGGATAATGATTTCTCAAACCTGCAGACTGCTATTCTGAAGCTGGGTAACATATCAATTGGGTCAGGTATTTTGTTTGTTGAAACAGCCGGAAGAAGGGTCTTTAACATATGGGCTGGTTTAATTACCCGCCTTGGCGATAAACCTGCGAAAAGAAGGATGCTGGTAAGACTGTATAAGTACTATCTCGTTGTGGCTCTTTTCTTTATTGCGCCCATTGTTGTCACGGTATTCAGGTTGCTTGTCCTTCCTTTTGTTTACCCTATGATAAATAAAAGAAAAAGCTATATTTGCAGCACTAAACTTACATGAAAATGCCCCAGGTTTTTATAACGAAAACAGCCTCATTTTTGCCTAATGATGTTGTTTCGAGTGACGAGATGGAAAAATATCTAGGCTACATTAATGATAAACCATCCAAGTCCAAAGCAATTGTATTGCGCAGTAATGGTATTAAGCAACGACACTATGCTTTAACCGAAGATGGTCACCCCACACATACAAATGCAGAAATGGTATCATTGGCAATCAAAAACTTATTTGCCTATGAGCCTGAAGAGATTACCAAGGTTGATTTGATCACATGTGGAACAACTACACCAGACCAGTTGTTACCCTCTCATTCGGTGATGGTTCATGGCCTGCTGCCTGAGACCGGTCAAATTGAAGTAACATCAAATGCCGGTTCGTGTTGTTCGGGTATGCACTCCCTTAAGTTTGCATATCTGTCTGTTCTGTCAGGCGATAAACAACATGCTGTTTGCGCTGGCTCTGAGCGGATTTCTTCCATTATAAAGGCAGATACCTTTAAGGAAGAGGGCAAGCATCTGGCCGCTATTGAATCCAATCCCTATGTTGCTTTTGAAAAGGATTTCTTACGCTGGATGCTGTCTGATGGCGCAGGTGCTTTTTTACTGCAGGACAAACCTGCCGGGCAAGGTACATCATTGCGCGTTGAATGGATTGAGATGGCATCGTTTGCCAATAAAAATGATACCTGCATGTACATGGGGGCCGAGAAACAGGACGACGGCTCGTTACTAAGTTACCAGAACATGCCACAGCAGGATTTGCTCAATAAATCAGTATTAAGCATCAAACAGGACGTTAAACTTCTGAGTGCCCAGATTGTTAAGCAGGGATTTAGCCTGCTAAAAGACATCTTAGAGAAGCACACTATCAAAGCTGATGAGATAGATCACTTCTTACCACATATGTCAAGTTATTTCTTTAAAGAAAAGATCTATACCATCCTTGAGGAAAATGGCATCCGGATACCTTATGAGAAATGGTATACCAACCTGCGTGAGAAGGGAAACATTGGTGCCGGTTCCATATACATTATGCTTGATGGTCTTATTAAATCGGGTCAACTGAAACAAGGAGAGAAAGTGCTTCTTGCTGTGCCTGAAAGTGCTCGTTTTTCTTATGCATTCTGTTTATTGACAGTTTGCTGATCAAACCCGATAAACCTGAACCGTGAAAAAAGAGGAAATACCACAGGACAAGTCCACGCTTGAAAACATTACCAAGGAAATGTATTACGTTAAAGGTAATGATGGAAAGTATGATACAGGCCTGAGCAAAGGCTGGAGTGTGAAAGCAGAAGCCCTTGAGTCGGCCTGGGATGATATTGATGTCCAGGTTGAAGAAGCACTAGCTGCCGTTAGGAATGGGGAAAAGAGTCCGGTTTTCTATTTTATGAAAAAGGAACTGATGGACGAAGCCATTCTGGCAAGTTACGTTGGTATGATGAAGTTCAGAGTAAAAAGACATTTTAAACCCGGTGTTTTTAAACGATTAAGACAAGCGACCCTTCTTAAATATGCCAGGGTGTTTAAAATTAGTGTAGAGGAATTAAAATCATTTGAAGGCTAATGCATACTGACTATAAACACGAGCAATCAGCGCATTGCGAAAATGGTGTTATAACCAACTTTATTCGTTCATACGGGCACGATTTTATGACCGAACCTTTGGCCTTTGGTTTAGGATCAGGCTTGTTTTACATCCATTTGCCCTTTATTAAGGTAAACGGGATGCCCGCATTTGCCTTCAGAACAATGCCGGGTCTTATTTTTAAACGTACATGCAGGAGTTTAAAAATTGACGTGCAGTCAAAACGCTTCAGAAAGCCAGAAGCCGCCCAGCATTACCTTGATAATTTATTGGAGCAGGGTAAGCTGGTTGGTTGCCAGGTAGGCGTTTATAACTTAACATACTTTCCAAAGGAATACCGCTTTCATTTTAATGCTCATAACCTGATCGTTTATGACAAGGCAGACGATCATTACCTGGTGAGTGATCCGGTCATGGAGACGGTTACCAGGCTTTCGGTTGAAGATATGAATACCGTTAGGTTTGCCAAAGGCGTATACGCCCCCAGGGGACACGTGTATTGGGTTGATTCCATTGGCGATATCTCAGAAGAAGATATTAAGAAAGGCATCATCAAAGGTATTAAGCGCAATGTGAGGGACATGTTGCATGTACCTGGCCCCATTACAGGTATCAGTGGTATTAAGTACACTGCTAAAAAAGTAAAGGGCTGGCGTGATAAACTTGGCCCGCGCAGGGCAGGGCAATACCTGGGGCAAATCATCCGTATGCAGGAAGAGATTGGTACAGGAGGCGGTGGCTTTCGATTTATATACGCTGCTTTTTTAGAGCAGGCAGCGGCATATTTTGATAGTAAAGAGTTACTGAGTATATCAGATGAATTTACCCGTGCCGGTGATATGTGGCGTGAAAGTGCCATGAAGATGGCCGGAGCATTACGCGGCAGGGCCTCAGCGCAGAGCGACTATGATCAAATGCACGATTTGCTGAATGAGATCAGTGATGTGGAAAAGGGCGCTTTTCAGCGATTGTCGAAACTTAAATTGAAATAGGTGAGTCAGGCCATTATTCAAATAGATAAGCTAAGTAAACGCTATAAGGATGCATCTGATTATAGCCTGAACGATGTGTCTTTTACGATACACTCGGGCGACAAGTTTGGAATATTCGGTCCCAACGGTGCCGGGAAAACAACACTGATTTCAATTATCTGCAAACTATTTTCCCAAAGCTCAGGTACAGTTCATTATTTTCCAACTAATGGCAGTGAGCTAAGCATTGGCTTTGTACCACAGGATTTAGCGTTGTTTGAAGAGCTCACTGCTCAACAAAATATGGAATACTTCGGTGCTTTGTATAAGCTCAAAAAAAGAGATGTTGAGGCAAGAACAGCTGAGTTGCTGGCTATTTTAGGTTTATCAAACGTAGTACATAAGAAAGTAAAAACCTTCTCAGGAGGTATGAAGCGACGCCTGAACCTGGCCATCGGCATTATACACAAGCCTGAAATCATCTTTTTAGATGAGCCCACTGTTGGGGTGGATATTCAATCGAAAAATGCCATAATGGCCTTTCTGAATGAACTGAACACCAATGGCACCACCATAATATATACCTCACACCATATGGAGGAGGCGGAAGAGTTCTGCGATAAAATCGCCATTTTGGATTATGGAAAGGTGATTGCCTGTGATGTGCTGAGTAATCTGTATGCATCGTATAAGGTTACCAGCTTAATGGAGATCATGCTTTTATTAACAGGAAAGGAGTATAGGGATAATGTATAGATTGCTGGCCTCCATAAAAAAAGAATTACTTATTCTGATAAACGATAAGGTGGGTTTGGCATTGATGTTTGTCCTGCCTTTGCTGCTCGTTTTTATAATTACCATCATACAGGATTCAGCATTTAAAATTGTCAACAATAATCAAATTTCAATGCTGGTAGCCAATCATGATAAAGGCGAGTTGGGTAATGAGTTAACGAAGCGCTTATCTCACTCCGGCATGTTTGATGTGACAGAAAACAAAGCGATTGATTCGTTGGGCCTGAAGGAAAGGATTGCCAAAAACGACGCTTTAACAGGAATATATATAGCAGAAGATTTTACCGCGCGTTTAAGTGAGCTGTCGGCCAGTATCAGTACACAAATGTTGTCTGATTTTGGCATAGGAGAGGGTGAAGGCAGGGAAGTAAGCAACCCTTCCATTTTATTTGTTCACGATCCTGTTCTGCAGGAAAGGTACTGTCAGTCGATTATTGGTATGGTGCATGCACATATAGGCAGTATGGAAAGTGAGCGTATGATCACAAGTATCTACGCGGAGATGGGGCTTGATGAAGTGCCTGAGATGATCAAAAGTAAAATAGGTAAAAATCATGTGACGATTGATAAAATGCCTGCTTCGGTCAATAAAAAAATGGTAACGCCCAATGCCACCCAACACAATGTGCCAGCCTGGACTGTTTTTGCCATGTTTTTTATGGTTGTGTCACTGGGAACCAATATTGTGAAGGAAAGGAATTCAGGAAGCTTTTTACGCATAAAAACCATGCCTTCCAGTTTCACCGTGGTACTTATGAGTAAACAGGCCGTATATATGGCTGTTGGTATTGTGCAGGTGCTGCTGATATTTAGCATGGGGGCCTGGGTATTTCCCCACATTCAGTTGCCCGAATTATACTTACCCGCCAACCTGTTGGGCATGATGCTGGTTACCTTACTTAGCACACTGACTGCAGTCAGCTATTCGCTTATGATTGGCGCAATTGCCAAAACACAGGAACAGGCCAATGGGATAGGTGCTATTTCCATTATTATACTGGCAGCCCTGGGAGGGGTGTGGGTACCAACTTTTGTAATGCCCGAATTCATGCAATTACTCAGTGAACTATCACCTCTGCACTGGTGTATTGAAGGTTTCTATATATTATTTCTGAAAAATGGTAACTGGGCCGATTTGTCCCGTGTAATGACGATATTAATATCGTTTAGCCTGACTTTTCAGTTACTGACCTATTTGAAATTTAGAATTGACAAAATAATATAAGCACAATTACAATGGATAAAGAACAAATTAAGAAAGATCTGATCAGGCATATTATTGAGTACTTAAATTTATCAGACTATACAAGCGAAGATATTACCGATGATATGCCACTTTTTGGAGACTCGGGCCTTGAGCTTGATTCAATTGATTCACTGGAACTGACAGTGATGCTTGAAAGAGAGTTTGGTGTTAAGATTACCAACCCTACTGAAGGAAGGAAGATTTTGGTAGATGTAAACAGTATGGCCGACTTTATTATAGCCAATCAAGAAAAGTCAGTCAAATAATTTATTTTTAATACCTGTTTGCAGCGTTATGGCGTAAGCAAAATGTGCTGTATCACGCTTAAGAGAACTAAAATTGTATGGATATATTCGTTACAGGACTAGGCTGCATAAGCCCTTTGGGTTTCAATACTGAACAGAACCTTGCGCGGCTGCGTGCTGAAAAGGATGGTCTTGTAAGATCTGAATATCTTGAGTCAGCGTATAAGGATAAAAAGTTCTTTGGTGAGGTGAAAATGAATACACCAACACTTCTTGATCAACTGGACCTTGCCGACAGAAAGGGTTTAACACGAAGTGATGCGCTTGCATTTGCTGCCTTTAATGAAGCTGTCAGACATGCTCAATTGAAGAAAGAAGAGATTGAAAGTGTTGATACAGCTTTTATTTCGGCCAGTACGGTGGGCGGTATGTGTTTAACAGATGAATTGTACCGCGATGCCAACTTAAATACCGATACTTCAGAATATACAGAATCGTATAATTGCGCGGCGCACACCCTGCGTATTGTAGAGGAGTATCAATTAAAAGGTATTAGCAATACGATTAATACAGCCTGTTCATCCAGTGCCAATGCTGTTATGATGGGCATGAAGCTTATCAGATCAGGACGGGTGAAACGCGCTGTTGTGGGAGGAGTGGATAGCCTGGCCAAATATACAGTCAATGGCTTTAATGCGCTGCAGATACTTTCTGACGACAAATGCAGGCCATTTGACAAAGGAAGAGATGGTTTAAACCTGGGAGAGGGTGCGGCCTACCTGGTACTTGAGTCAGAAGAAGTGTGTAATGACAAAGTGAAATTTGCCCGGGTGCTGGGCGCCGGTAACACCAACGATGCCTATCATACGTCTTCAATGAGTGAAACAGCAGATGGTGTTATCGCATGTATTCAGGCTGCCTTATCCGATGCCGGACTGACACAGGACAAGGTCGATTATATTAATGCGCACGGAACAGGAACACAAAACAATGATCAGGTAGAGCTGACGGGCTTTAGGGCTGTTTTTGAAGCAATTCCTCCTTTCAGTTCGACCAAATCATACACGGGACATACCCTTGGAGCTGCCGGTGCCTTAGAGGCTATATACAGCATTCTGGGGCTGATGCATAATGAAATATATCCCAGCTTGCGTGTTTCAGAGCTTATTGACGGTTTTAATGCGCAGCCTGTTGCCACTTATACGAGTAACACAGAAATCAATACTGTACTTTCAAACTCCTATGGATTTGGGGGTAATTGTACGTCACTTCTATTCGGCAGACCATAATGTATATAGTTAAAACATCATGCATATCGCCCCAGAAAACACATGACGGAAGTTATGTGCAGGAAACTATTATCCATACTGGTAATAAGTATAATGCCATTGAACCTGACTATAAAGGCCTGATCCGTCCTGCACAACTGCGTCGTATGGGTAAATCCATACGTATGGGCATTGGAGCTGGCTTACCCATATTACAAGAGCTACAAAAGGTAGATGGTATTATTCTGGCATCGAGCGAAGGCGGGCTGGAAGATTGTATTAAGTTTCTGAACCAGATTGAGCATTACAATGAAGGAGCGCTTACACCAACTAACTTTGTGCAAAGTACTCCCAATGCCCTGGCAGGAAACCTTGCACTCATGGCAGCCTGTAAGGCTTATAATATGACGCATGTACACCGTGGCCTTGCTTTTGAAAATGCCCTGCTGGATGCTTTACTTCTTTTTGAGGAACAAAAAGCAGGGTCGATACTATTGGGTAATGTGGAGGAAATATCGGAGTATAACTTCAATATAGAAACACTGGCAGGCCAGTTTAAAGAAGAGGAAACCAATTCTGAAAGCTTGTTCAGTTCCCAGACACCAGGAACCGTTTGTGGTGAGGGATCCTGCATGTTTTTATTGTCGAACACATCTGAAAATGCCCTTGCCGAAATTAAAGATGTAGCGCAAATAAGTTTCCCTTCTAAAGAGGAATTAATCAACCATATTACAGCATTTCTTAACAGAAACGGCATAAAGCCACAAGATATCGATACCCTTATTCTTGGTAAGAATGGTGACACCAGAACCGATTTCTGGTATACGGATGTATGTGACACCTTGTTTGAACCGCAAAACCAGTACTGCTACAAAAACCTGGTGGGTGAATATGCAACAGCCATGGCCTTTGGTGTATTTATGGCCTGTGAAATTGCAGCCGATAAACTACTGCCGGCCGAAACAATGATCCGCAAATCCGGCGGGTCAAAACATATTCTTGTTTACAATCATTACAAAGGGGCGCAACACGGGTTGGTTCTGATACGTTGTATTTAGGTTGTTAGTATAGTAGTTTTTTAGTTTAAGAGTTTATTGGTTTACTAGTTTAGCAGTTTATTCTTTCAACTAATATTCTTCTCAACTTATCACATATAATTTATACACAATCGAACATTTGCTATGCCGGTGCATGGAACACAAGTGCGCGAAGACCAGTTGCTGTTGCACCGGGTTGACGGGCATTGGGAAATCCGGGTTGTTGCTGCTCTTTGCCCGGGGCTATGATGTGGCAGACCTACAGCCTGCTATTTACAGCTTGGTAATCCTATTCCGCAGGAATTATTTCGTGTAATCGCTACGCGATTAGATAATCCGCTAAATCCGTTAACCCCGATAGTTATCGGGGCGTGGTCAAAAGGAAGAAAACTGTGGTTTCAAAACATCAGTTCAACTCCCGATAACTATCCGGGATAAGCAGTTTGACAGTTTAAGGGTTCGACCAATAAATTTCTCAGTTCATCAATTCAACTCATCAACTTTTAAACAATGCAACTGGTAAATTCCTCAACTATTTTTGATATGAGTTGAATAATAGGTATATACACTATTTTTTTAGACCTAAATACCACTGGAAATACTAATTTTTAGTAACAATTATTGGTAGAAAATTACTCCTTTTCCCCATACGATATGGGAAAAAGGAGTAAAAATACCTGCTTTTTGCTTCCTAACTTTGTAGCCATTGAATGTTTCGTTCCCTGAATGAAGTTTCATAATTAACAAAGAAGGATAGGTAATATGGTAGTGATTGAAGAGAACTATCATCTTTAAATTAGTGAGTACCTCTACATTATTTGTTATGATATCCCTAAGTAATGCTATTTCCCTCCAACGGGAGGGTAGGCATTACACTAATTGCAGAAAGTGCTTGACGTAAATGCAGAGTGATGTTGTTAGTTAGTGAATGGTATAATGTTGGCCCTAATGTATAAAGTTATGCTATTTGTCCAAAATCAATAGTATTGACTGTTTAGAGCGATGGCTTAGTACCTTAAGCTACTTATAACGAAGAGCCTGTCAGGAATTTTTCACTCTTTTTCATCTGTATGACACTGGAGCAGTCTGCAGATTAGGTTTCTACCCCGGAAATGAGAGGCCGGGGTAGTTTTAAGTCATGAAGAGGCTATGCCAGGGCAGTTCAATTAACCTGCTTTAACCCGGTGAGTGTAGTTGGATTGTACCCGATGAATTCATGCAGATATATTTTATGACTGAAGGCTTGATCAGACAGTGTTTTTAAAATGAAGAATCCTTGATATACAAGTGTTTTCATTTTAGCCCAACGGGGCTTTAGGCGCAACTGTAACAGGTTTGTGCTTTAATTACATCCACACTCATTTCTCCCCTTATCTCCGGTATAAGGGGAGAATTTTTAACTCATCAGGATGAAACAACTAACAGGTCTGTTTGTGTTCCTAAAGCGTATGTGAAAGGAATATGTCATGCAGGCTAATGGGTAGCGTTACTTTAGGAATCAAAAGTAAGGTATGAACATGCGAGGATATATTATTCATAATGAGAGCAAACAAGTTGTCGGTTTCACTGAATCAGCACCGGTTTGTTGCAGATTATTGGACAATATGTTCTATAAAAGTGAAATCGAATAGTTGAACAATGTTATCCGGTCAAATAAAAAGCAGTCCTATGTGCCAAAGCCCAGGGATACTATTGACCAACGGATATGAATATGATTTAGGTAATGAGTGAAATAGCATTTTTTCTTAAAGAAGAAAAGGCGTTTAAAGAGTATCACATTTTTTCGGGCTATTATGTAGCCGGTAATTTGTGTTTCCCGTTTGATTATTCATTGTGCAGTGTTATAAATAAGGAACAGTGCAATGAAGCGGTTATTTATAATCAACCCAGGGAAACAATGCTGTTGCTTTGTGACAAAAGTAAGAGGAACATCTGCAAAGCATGTTTATCATTTCTGAAACTTAGAAGTTATTAAACTGAAGTATGATAAAGTAAAAACCAATCCATAAATATGACCCTTGTTACATACAATAAACCTAAGCTTTGATCAGGACTAATACACTATTAAGGATGTATATTTACTGGTTGATACATTATCAATTTTGATTTGTAGCTGAAATTTTGACACCATTATTCACAATACAGGTATGGAAACAACCAATAATTTGCCCAACATAAACTTGTACACATGTTATTTTGATAGCATGCAAATATTTTTTCAGCTAGTCTTAGAGTTTGATATAGATAAGATTAACTCAGGGTGACCGGATGTCAGAAACTAAACTTCTCCAAATGAATATCTGAAGTTTTGAAGCGACAGGCAATGGTAAAGAGTTTGGAGAATTCATGGCAGGCAGCTATTAAAAGCTGGCCTTCAATCTTTAATTATAAAATGTGTAGAACCATGAATTTAAAAGTAGCGATAGTTGATGATCATCCATTATTTAGTGATGGACTTAATTACTATTTGTCATCAATCGATTTAGTTGAAGAGGTTAAACTTTATGCCAATGGTAAGGAGTTTATGCACGACATAATGGCGGGTGAGAAACCCGATTTGGTATTTATGGATATTAACATGCCTGTACTGGACGGCATTGACACCACCAGGTCATTGCGCAAAAAAAGCCATGAAATAAAGGTAATTGCTATTTCATCCTTAGACTCATTAGAGCATATCGAGCTAATGATAGAGGCCGGTGCAAACGGATATATAACAAAAAGCTTAACGGCTGAAGAAATAGAAACAGCCATTAATGCGGTATTGAAGGGAGACAGCTATTTCTCATCAAACGTGATAGCAACCCTTACGCAAAAGAACATTCAAAGAGCCCTTGATGCAAAGATTGTTATTGAGAGTATATCGGAACGTGAAATGCAGGTATTGAAATTGATTTGTCTTGGTGATAACCGGTACGAAATAAGCAGTAAACTCTATATTTCAGAGCGAACGGTCGATAAGCACAGACAAAGTTTACTACAAAAAACCGACTGCGAAAACAGTGTTCAGTTATTGCTTTTTTGTATCAAAAACAGGATTGTAGATATAAACAAAAGGTAACGGCTTTTATAGTGTGGTACACTTCGGTTTTTACATTTCCATTTTTTAATATCCGTCATTATGCATAAGGTGGAATCAATCATTTTGCAAACATAAATTTCAACTCGACTTGCTCGGCAGAGACGCCGATATACAGAGTTATATAACAAGATTCAAGTAAGCTCTGAGTCATTGCGTCTCGGTGTTTATTTATGTAAGCATAAAAACATGTTATCATTTTCAATTTGTTTTACGGACTATAGGTCCGCACCATGTATGTTTTATTAGCAGACTAATAAAGCAGTGTGAGCGCGTATTGAACCGGTCGCTTTGCCAGGTATTGACCATGATGGTAAATGATGCGACGATCGAATTCAATGCGTGTTTTCATGGCTTTTATGGCCGGCATGTCTCAGGCTGTTGTACTTCTGTGTAGCGGCTTGTCTGGCCTGCCTGTACCCGTGTGCATACATGCTGGTGTAAAACTATTCAGTATTCATTTCAGCCTGAAGTACCTGATGTGTAGTAATATGCCTCGTTGCGCAATTAATCAGTCAGGTAGCAGGTTAATTCATTTGTAAGTATGATAGAAGTATTAATATTCATCACAATAACACTTGTTACATTTTTGATTTACAAGTGGTTTAACAGGGCGTTTTTATTGAGGTACATTGCTATTTCTGTTCTGATCAATGCCTTATCGTATGTTTACATCCTGTATAAGAACTACGACAGTTTACTTAGTGATGTTATTCTCGTCCTGATTATTAGCCTATTAATAGGTATTTCACTGGCAGTGCTATATAGCAATTACCAAAAACATAAAATCCAATTGTCGCATATTGGCAGGCACCTGGGACAAATAGCCAATGGTCAGCTTTCCTCAAAGCTAACACCTATAAAAAGCAGTACCGAGAATGAGGTGAGTTATATATCCCAACAGCTCGATCGCGCCTCCAATCAGATTTATCATACGATAAACGCTGCCAATTACAGTTTAGGAGAAATTTCCAGGCTCTCAAATCAGTTATCAGAAGTTTTATCTAATAATAATGTTGATCATGGCTTAATAGAACACCATGATAAAAAGCGACTGGATCAGCTTTCGACTGAACTTAAGGTTCAAATAGAGGCACTAAGGCATGTTCTAACATTCTTTAACTAGTTGTAATTTTTAAGTTGCAGAATATAAGGCGATAGTAGTTGCTTCACTACTAATAATGCTTATGTCACTACTAATTTTCCCCATATGGCATGGGGAAAATTACCCATAAAAAAGTGGTAGTTTTCCCACCTTCAAACGGGGATTATTGGTAAAAATATACCGGTTTTTCTATTTCTCTTTGCATATCAATTATTAACAGTTCTTTATGAAGTTACTTGTTATGTTTATATGCAGATGTATTGTTGCGACCACTTTTTTACTATCGTTCCTGTCGGGCAAATTGCAGGCACAGGAAGTGGATGCTACTTTATTTAAATCAACTTCACATTACTTTGGTACCTTTAGTAAGGCCAAAGGAAAGCAAACCCACCGTTTTGAGTTAGTTAATACAAGCAATAAGCCTTTGGTGATAAACAGGGTAAGATCAACCTGTGGTTGTGCAGCAACCGAATATACCCGGGAGCCAATTGCCCCAGGGGGTGAAGGATATGTAAAAGTCGTATTTGATCCGGCTAAGTTCTCAGGCTACTTTAGTAAACGCATTTCGGTATATACCTCAGCCGGCAGTCAGCCAACGCAACTGACCATTACAGGTCGAATAAGAGTTAATAACAGGATCAACGATTCTTTTGACCAGTTCCTGGGGGACCTCAGGGCTGAAAAGAAGGAAAATTACCTGGGCGATAAGGAAAAGAAAAACGAAATAAGTGCAGACCTTAAGATGATCAACGTAATGCGCGATGTCGTTAAGCTACGCCTTGTCAGTTACCCCCAATGGCTCAGCAGCTGCGAAATTACAAATAGCGAACTCAAGCAAGGTGATAATTCACGAATACTCATACGTGTCAACACTATTGAATTACCTCAATGGGGTCGGCTGGCCGGAAACATAGAAGTGGAAATTAAGCGTGGCATTAAAACAGTGGTAAAAAAGGTGCCTGTAGCAATTAATTTAATCGATGCTTTTTCAGACCTGTCGCCACAGCAAATGGAAAACCTGCCTGTAATAAGCTATCAACCCGATACGCTTCACCTGAATCATAAGCCGGGCAAGGTAATCAACTCCAAAGTAAGCATCACTAACAGTGGTAAAAGCCCTTTGCACATACGCAATGTGCAAAGTAATTCTGATCAGGTGCATTTTAAAAAATACGATGCAGTGATAGAACCCGGCAAAAAAGGGCAGGTGCATATTCAATTCAGTTGCAAGGCCGCCATAAACGATCAGCCGCAAATTAGCATTTGGAGTAACGATGCAAACAGATATAGAACAGACATACAATTATTGATTAACAATTAAAATTATTTGGAATGAACAAATTTAAACTATTACTAACTTTTATGCTCATTGGCATTGTTGGTGTCAATGCACAAACTGTACCAGGTGGTACATTCGAGCATACAGTTTGTGGAACCGACAAAAGTGATGCTCTGGATTTGAAGAATGTAGTCGGTGCTCAATTAGACGCAGCTGGTGGTACATGGGAGCAGTTTGATAGTGATGAAGACATTGGTGATTATAACATGGGGGATGGTGTTCCGGTAAGTAATGTTTTTAGCCTCAGTGGTCGCCCGGCAGGTAAGTACTATTTTGTGTATTTTGCTACAACTAATGCCTGTTTACAAGAAGGATCAAAAGTAAAGGTTGTTGTTACAATTGTTGAAGAGGCAAAAGATATAACTCATACAATTTCACTGTGTGGTGACGCTGATAAAGAAGTGACTCTTAACGACTTTATTGATCCTGCCATAACAACCCCGGATTTTAACGACCTTACTGGTTTACCTTCTGGAACTAATCTTTCAGGAACAGGAGCTACTACTAAAGTGACTATTCCTAAAGATTATAAGGGCATTTTTACAGTAAACTATAAAAACAATATTAGTCCTTGTGACATTGGGGCTACTTTAACAGTTGTAGTTAATAACGATGTTTCGACTTTTGAACTCAACAATAATTCAATTGTGTATTGTAGTGAGTCATTACCTGGCACCATTAACTTAAGTCAAATTGCAGGTGCTTCTGTTCCTGGTGGAACATGGAGTGTCAAATCAGCAGCAGGAGCAACTTTAAGCCAAGGTGTCCTTGTAAGCTGGGCTACACAACCAAATGACGGGAACTACACATTTGAATATAAATTCGATGACGATTGTGATGATAGTAATGAACTTGCTTCAAAAACGTTTACAATTACCATAACAAATGATATCACAAGTAATGGTTTGACTAATGGTGGGACTGATCAAATATGTAAGAGTGATAACCCTGCTTTGGCTTACAACCTGCTGGTTGACGGTTTAGGCTTAAATATTCCGGTAAACACAGGCAAGTGGGAAGTTACTAACGATGATGCACCAGCAGGGCATAACCTCGATTTAACAAATGGATTATTTGAAGTAAAAGACGCTCCTGCCGGAACCTATGAGCTAACCTATACCATAGGTAGTGCAGCTACACACATATGTGCAACAGCTGGTCAGTCAGCAACATTAACACTAACCGTAGGTGATGTTAGTAATGGTGTTTTTAACGATGGACGTATACAGCTGTGTGTAGATGATGTAGAAAATAATTCATCTGGCAAACTAAATCTTAACGATTACATTGCCGGGGCAGATGGTTTTACCTGGCGCCACATGGATAGTGAGCAGGGAACTGAAGTTACAGATGGTGAAGTGGCCTACTCAGCCCTGGCAAGCCTGGGTATAGGAACACATAGGTACAATTTTGCATACAGTTCTGATGGTTGTGATGGTCAAACTGGAGTAGGTAGCTTATATGTTGTTATTACCGATGAATTGGATATGGAAGCAAATACAACGATCCAATACTGTCGCCCTGATATGCCTGGAGAATTAAATCTTAACCAATTGTTAGGTATAGCAGTTGCGGGTAATTGGACATATGATTCGACTGATAATGCTGGATCAACTCCTACACCGACAATTAGTAGCGGAATTACTTTCAAAGAGAATCCAACTGTTACCGGAGATCAAGCTTATGTACTTACGTTTACGCCAACTAATTCTGGTAATTGTGGTGCTAAAACAGTGAAGTTAACGATAGAAGTGAAAGAAAATGAATTTGATTAATCATATTTAATACTACTCCCGGTTAATAGCCGGGGGTAATAAAAATACCTGAGAGTTCATAGGTCGGTTGTTTCACCTGTGAACGTAATACCCACGGTTGTTTCCTATCTATCCTGTTTCCCCTTTTCCCGTGGGTATTACTTTCTCTTAACTTAAGAAATGTATGAAGTACAAGCATATCAACAGAAAGGCGTTTCTCGCAAAGCATGCAAAGCATAGGAATAGGAACCTTATATACTTTACGGTTTTATAGTGATTCGTAGTGGACATATCTTGAAACAACATACCTAAGGAATTAATAGTAAAGATTGATTCGTCGTTTATAGAAGTGTCATGCCCCAATTGCTCTGATGGCTGATTTATAATAGTATCAACCAAGGATTTAGTGATTTTTTAGCCCTTATGGCATTGGGGTATGATTTTTAAAAAGAGTCAACCACTGATTTAAATAAATAATAAAAAAGGATGAACCACGAATTACACGAATTACACGAATTACACGAATTGAGCAATCGCTTCGCGATTACTATGGCGTAGCCATAATCCGCTAAATCCGTGGTCAAAAGAAAGAAAACCATGGTTTCAAAAGAAGAAAAGTATAGTACAAACTATAATTAATCAACAATTAACAGAATAACAATGAATTACAAATTACTTTTTATCCTAACATTCTTCGTGGCAGGCTTTACGCTTAATGCCCAAAATCATAAAAAAGAAGGAGAGATGAGCGTTTGCTCAAACCATACATCGGCCATTCGTTTAGGTGAAGATGTAGTTGGTCTTGCTTTAAGCACCGGGGGTGGTGTTTGGAACGAAGTTGACCCTGCTAATAACACTACAATTCTCCACAGTGATGTATCAAACATATTCCTGGCCATGAACCGTATGCCGGGTGAGTATCATTTTGTATTTACCGCAAAGAATAATCCCTGTCTAGCCGATGGTGAAACAGCTTTGGCAAAAGTGACAATTATTGAGAACCCCTTATCAAGCAGTGCCACAATTTTACTTTGTGCTAATGATGCTCCGGAACTGACTTTAAGTAACTATTTACCGGCAGGTATTCAGGGCTTGACTGTTACTTTTTATGACGCCAGTGGTACTGAAGTTACCGATGGAGAATACGAAGTAGCTGCTTCATTCGAAGGAGACATTAACTTTTCCTATGAAGTTTCAGGTGGTGCCATGTGTAACACCGAAGCTAAGCTGACGCTTATTATTGAAAGAGAGGCGACCATTACTGATTTACCAGGTTCCAAAACCTTAGAGGTGTGTAAAACCGCCATACCAGCAAGCGTTAATTTAAACGCTGTGCTTGGATATAATATCAGCGGAGAATGGGCAGTCGATAATAGTGCAACAGTAGGAGGGGCAACGGGTGCCACCGTATCAGGCAGTATGGTCGATCTGTCAGGCCTGACCTTTACCGGAGATGCTGCATCTATTACCTATAAACTAACACCTACTACAGATGAGTGTTACGAAACTTATACCCCAAGCGTAACAATAAGCATTGAAGATGATCTGTCAGGCGTAGGCGCAGAAACAATAGAAGTATGTAAGACTGCCAGCCCTCAGGGATATATCAATTTAATGGAAGTACTGGGCATTAATGTACCTGTGAATGTAGGGCAGTGGAGATTGGTTAATGACGCATCTCCTGTTGATGTTCAAGATGGAATATTTGAGTTAGCTGATGCGCGTGCAGGAGACTACGTATATAAATATGAAGTAAGTAATGCTGCCGATATTTGTGGTTTAGTAGACGCACAAGTTACCATTGAGGTATCTGATATATCAGAAGCTTACGATGGAGAAGTACAGGTGTGTGCAGGAGGACAGGGTGTATCGGTCACATTAGACAATTACATTCTTGGCTTGCCTTCCGGTGCCAAATGGTACGAAGGACTTGCTGCTGAAGGTACAGAATTAGCAAGTTCTACTATTACTACTTCTGCTGATCCGGGAATGTATGCCTATACCTACTCATATGATGCAGGGCCTTGTGGTAATGCAAGCGGACACTTATATGTAACTGTTACCGATGAGCTTACCAACTTCAAAGACAAGGTGGTTGAATTCTGTTTGACTGACAACGGAACTGATGCTATTAACCTTGATCAGATACTTGGTGTTGCAGGTGTGTCAGGTGACTGGGAATTCGTTTCAGGCAGCAGTACATCAGGTCATACGGCGAATGAGATTGCTGCTTATATGACAGATAATGTATTTAATGCAAATGCTGCAGCAGGTGCAGAAACAACCGATACAAACACTGGAGTTACCAAAAATACAGGAACATATGTGTTTAAGTTCACTGCGGGTGCAGGATCTTGTATAGAAGAGGACTCTGAAGCCACAATTACCATTAAAGTAGTTGAAAGCTGGTAGAAATAAAGAGTTGAATCGCTGTGGCTTCTCTATGAATGCGTCCATGTATATGCTCCGGTGGAGCTGCAGCGATAACTCAATAGTCATTGAAAAAGAGGGTGTGCAAGCATTTTTGTCAAAGAACGCAAAGAGAAAGAACACATAGCACCACTTCCCATGCTACTGGGAGCAAGGGTTAGTGCGGCACGGCAGGTGCCGCAATGGGAATTGAAAAATGTTCTTCTAATGAACCGTAGCTTGACACATAAATTTTGGACACCCTCTTATATAAAGCCCCAAGGTTTAATGGTTAAACACTGTTGAATAACAGATAATAAGCTGAACAAAGCAGTTGGGCGTGCAACAGCAAAACAAAGAGAAATGCGCGGTGAAACGTGCATTGGCAGAGTGCCCGCCTTATTCGCGTTGGAGGCCACCTGTGTGAAAGAATAATTGTAAAGCGAAATGAAAGATAATTATATCAATGTATTGTATGTTCCCTGTCTTGCAAATAGCTACCTCACAAGGCTGTTGCACGTATTTATATGTGTGATTATAAAGCAAGATGGAGCGCAAAAGAACAGGTGCACCGGTGAAGGCTTTTTTCATGCTGTGCACAAGGGATTGAATAAGATAAAGCTGTTGATGATTTTGTGCCAGTTATCTTTTGTTCTTAACGCGTCGGCCCAAACCGATACTGAAGACAATACACCCTATGTGGCTGCAACTGCCACAATACGTATGTGTCCATCGCACTTATTGCCTGTTGATCTTAATCGTATTAAAGCAGTGCTTAGCCCCGGTGTTGGCGACTGGTATAATGCCGAAGGAGAGAAAGTCAGTAACGTTGTTGTTTTTGATGAGGATCAGGAGGAGGGGGAGTTACTCTATTATTTTAAAATAAGAAATTACAAAACACTCTGTGTCGAAGAAGAGAACAGTCGGTTTGAAATAATTATCAATGTTAAAGATGTTGATACGCCACAGGGTGAGCCTGAACAGTTTTTCTGTTACAGCACTGGTGAACAGCCCACCATATCTGAGTTAGAGGCCAGGGGAAGCAATATAAAGTGGTATGAAACAATGACGGGAGGCGAGCCATTAAGTGCCGACCATCAGCTTGAAAGCGGTAAAACGTATTACGCGTCTGAATCGTCGATCGGATGTGGTGAAAGTACCGAGCGATTAAAAGTAGAGGTTGAACTGGGTCTTACACCCGATATATCAATAACAGAGCCCGGTATAGCACACCTAAACTATGACCTTGAACAGCTTAAGATAGAAGATGTCAATGATACACAGGGATTTCTCAGGTATTTTTATTCCGAACCGCAAGGTGTTGATGATGAAAACGACAGGTTGAGCGAGTGGCAGTTAAGCATTAATCAGTCAGAGCAGATTTATGTGATGAAAGTAACTGACAACGGAGAGTGTTACGATGTAGAATCGGTTTATGTGCGGGTTAACCAGGATATTAAAATGCCCCGGGGTTTTTCACCCAATGGCGATGGCGTCAATGAACTGTTTGTAATAGATGGCATTGAGCGTTACCCCGACAATGAAATTATGGTCGCCAACAGGAATGGAGCTATTGTATATCGCACCAAAAACTATCAGAATGACTGGGATGGAAGATCAACTTCCTATTTGACAGTTGGAAACGATGTATTGCCTGAAGGTACCTATTTTGTTGTGTTGAAATTATCAGATGATCATCAACCAATAAGAGACTATATCTATATAAAACGATAAGAAAAGTTGAAAGTTGATTTATCGAACAGCCATCCACGGACTTCTGACTTCGGAACCCGGCCTAAACAAAAGTTGAACTTCATTCCCCGGACTATAAGTAATCATCAATTCCCGGTCGCCGGACTATAATAAGAACCATGAATCAAAAAACAATACTCACCCTAATCATATCTCTTGTTTGTGTATCAGCATTAGCACAACAAGATCCTTTATACACTCAATACGTAAACAACCAGCTTACATTTAATGCAGGATATGCGGGTAGCAACGACATGTTAAGTGCTCAGTTTTCAGAACGTCACCACTGGACCGGCTTTAATGGCCGACCCACTACAAGGGTGCTGACTGTGCACATGCCGGTAGGGCTGACTAAAACAAATGTTGGTGTATCTTTTATAAATGACGAAATAGGTCCCGTAAAATTTAATAGCTTTTACCTTGATTATGCCTATCGTTTCCAGGTAAGTAACAGTGGCTATTTATCGCTGGGTGTTAAAGGAGGCTTTGATATGTTTAATGCCTATTTAACCGAGGTGCCATTAAACGAGATAGACGATGCAACGTTTGCCAATAACCTGGAGGAGAGTTTTATACTTAATTTTGGCTTTGGAGCATATTATGTAACACCTCAATATTATGTAGGATTTGGAATACCCCGTTTAGTGAAAAATGATATCAACGGGGGAAGTAATACTATGTTTGAGGCAGAAAGTTTAAACTATTACCTGTCTTCAGGAGCCGTACTTTCATTGAGTGACTATATAAAGTTACGACCTTCATTTCAGGCCAGGCTTATGTGGCATTCTCCGGTCCATCTTGAAACCATGGTTTGGGCCATTTATAATGACAGATTTTGGTTGGGTACGGGGTATCGATTACACGATGCGATTCATGCAGGTATTCAGCTGCAAATAACTGAGCAAATAAGAGTTGGATATACTTACGACTTTACAGTATCTCGCTTTAACAGGTATGGAGGTACAGGTGCACATGAATTGAGCTTATGTTACGATTTCCGCTTTAGAAGGAAACATGTTAAATCACCCCGGTATTTCTAAAACTATTTACACATGCTACAATCAATAAGAACCTTTTTAATGTGTTGCATTGTATTTGCCATCGCTTGTAATACGCTTGAAGGGCAAAGCCACTTATTACGCAGGGCCGATAGAAATCTTAAACATGAAAATTACAAGCGAGCCTATCATTTGTACCATAAATTCTGGCAGAAAAATCAGAACAATGAAGTTGCAATAAGACATTTGGCACAAATAAGCGACATAAGAAGAGATTACCGCAACGCCGAGGCCTGGTATAAAAAAATGATTGAACTTGGAGTTGCTAATAATGATGATGTTTATATGTGCCTTAAAATGATGCACAGGAATGAAAACTACAAACAGGCCGATCAATTGCGAAAAGTACATAAAAAAAACAATGAACTGCTGAGCGATAAATACTTCTGGACTATTGATACAATAAGCTTTTTAAAGCGTAAGGATAAAAATGGTGATATCCATATAATTAAGAAAATAAATACATCAAGTTCGGAGATTGCACCTGTTTTCTATCCCGATAACAGATTGCTGTTCCTGTCTGATCGTGTTAAATGCAATTCCACACATCGCCGCCACAAGGTATCAGATAATTCCTATTACAGTTTGTACAGCATCCCTCATAATAAGGTAGGTTATACCCTGGGAGACAGGCCTGAATTGTTTAACCCCGTAACCAATACACGGTTTAACACCGGATCGGTATGTTTTAATGCTGACGGCACCGAAATGTTTTTCACCAGAAATGAGCGTTCAGACAAAAAGAACAGTAAGGTGTTTTACCTGCAGCTTTATAGCTCCTTATTATTAAGCGACGGGACCTGGAGTAAAGCCAAACGCCTCAGTTTTAACGAAAACAACTCGTCAATAGCTCATGTATCATTGTCAGATGACGGAAACAAACTATATTTTTCGTCCGACAGAGCGGGAGGTTACGGCGGTAGTGATATTTATGTGATTAGCCGTGATAGGGGCTCGTGGGGGCAAGTCCGGAACCTGGGAGAACGGGTCAACACCATCGACGATGAAGCCTATCCGTTTATCAGCAATAAGCAGGTACTTGTTTTTGCCTCGCAAGGGCATGCCGGCTTTGGCGGGTACGACTTATTCAGCATTGACCTGGCTGACAACAAGGCCGGAGTTGTAAATCTGGGCAGGGTATTAAACTCATCAGACGATGACTTTGCCATGGTTGTAGACAAAAGCCAGAGACAGGGCTATTTTACCAGTAACCGAAAGGGCTCCGATGATATTTACTATTTATACCTGCTCGAAGCCATTAACAGCAAAACAGTGCCCGAAGTTGACCCGGTTGAGTTTAATCCGCCTTCGTATATGGGTAAACTGCTTAAGTTGAACGACGATTTAGTACAAACCTTTGAGCTTGAAAATATTTATTACCAGTTTAATTCGGATCTAATTACGCCCGAGTCGCTTGGTGTGCTTGATACCATTGCATCTATTCTCAATCAGAATATCGACATCCACATTCTCATTCGTTCACATACCGATTCGAGAGGTAGTGCACTATACAACAAGAAACTATCAGAAAGACGTGCTAAGGCTGCCGTTGACTACCTGCGAAAGCGCATTGTTGAACCATTTAGGGTAACAGGTGTCGGTTGTGGCGAAGAGGAACTATTAAACAGGTGTAAAAGTGGTGTTGATTGCAGCGAAGAGGAGCACAAAGTAAACAGGCGTTCTGAGTTCGTTATTGTACGAGTTAATGAGCAAGATAAGCTGTTGGGCAATGATGATATAAAACTTAATAAAACGGAGACAAACAGCACAATTAAAACCATTGCCAATGATGGTAAAGGCATAGGCAAGTATACCATTGTTGTAGGTAGCAGTAAAACCATGCAGGGTATTGATCAATTCGCGCAAGTGCTGATAAATGATAAGGGTATAGATGCCCATGATTTAAGTGTAAGCTGGTTTAATGATGTTGAAAGTTACAGGATATTATATAAAAGCTTCGGGCAATTATCTGAGGCCAACGTTGAGATAAAGAAAATCAATATAGGTGATGCGTGGATATTGCCCTTGTAGGTTTCAAACAGGGGCTTTCAGTTGCTGGCTGCAACCAATGAACGGAGTCTGGCCACAGTTATACCAGATACTGATCATCAGTTAAAAACATCAAAATAAAGAGTTATGAAAGTTAAATTCAAAGTGCAGGAGAGGACAAATCCTCAAAACAGAGACGAAAAAAAATACTATGTACAGCCTATAAGGGTAGGAACCATTCAGCGTACACAACTGGAGACTGAAATTATTGAGCTTACATCATTAAGTAAAAGCGATGTGCGGGGTGTGTTGGTAACACTGTCCGATTTAATTGCCAGGTATATTTCAATGGGCTACAATGTGTCACTCGACGATGTGGGAACACTAAGCCTGCGAACAACCAGCGAAGGTAGTGACAAACCTGAAGATGTTACGGCTTTCAACGTTAAAAGTGTAAGTGTTGGTTTCAGGGCCGCACCGGTACTGCGCGAGGGTATAGAGAAGATAAAATTTGAGAAAGAATAAGAGCGTATCAAAGAATATAACCAAAGCAGATTCATAGCTGTTATTAGTTAGTATTGTGAATACCGGGACTTCCCCCTGTTTTGGGAGATCAGGGGGAAGCTCCCATCTGCTGACCTGGGGATGGATAATGATTATAACATGTCCAACTCTCATACTAATTCTGTTTTACTGAATACCCAGGGAGAGCGCTTTACATTGATTGTAAAATATAGAACCACAAATGGCACTAATTAACACAAATAGTTCCGACCTGCGGAAGCAGAATTTGAGTAATAAGAACAATTTCATTGTTTGAATATGCTTTTAAGTTATCTAATTAAAAGGTTTAAGCTTTCACCCCAAAAGGTTTAAGGTTTTACCCCAAAAGGTTTAACCTTTTACCTCAAAAGGTTTAAGCTTTTACCCCGAAAGGTTTAACCTTTTATAACCTACACAATAATGTGTGAGTTGCTATTCTCATTCACCATTGGCCTGAAGGCCGTGTTGGAAGATGTTTATGGGCGAGTGCCCGGATACATCATATCAATTGAATTTTTTAACCATTAAATACAATAAAAATGGACGTATTATTAAGTATCGTGTATTTTGCAGTAGCCATTGCTATGCTTGCAGCGAATTGGAAAATTTATGAAAAAGCCGGCAAACCAGGCTGGGCAAGTCTTATCCCGATTTACAACATTCTCGTTTTATTAGACATTGTAGGTAAGTCGCGCTGGCTGGCCTTATTACTGCTAATACCATTTGTAAATGCTCTACTACTGCTATTCCTACTTTACTACCTGGCCAAAAGCTTTGGTAAAAGTGGCGCCTTTGCCTTAGGCCTTATCTTCCTGGCACCGGTTTTTTACCCAATGCTGGCGTTTGGCGATTCAATATATTACGGTCCGGTGGTGGCGGAGTATTGAATGAAGTAAATAGGGATGAAGAAAGAAACGGGATTACTATCCCGTTTCTAAACCATATGGCTCCCACCATATGGTAGCACAGTATGCCCCTTCAGGTCATATGTAGCAGGATTTCAGGCCTGTGAATCTGGTCGGATGCTCAACCCTGAAAGATCAATTATGCCACAATCATTATCACAAGTTTACATTCACATATATAGTGTTTTGCAAGCTGTAAATCAGCTCTCCTCCTGGCAAGGAGGAGTACCTCGACGAAGGAGAGGGGAGGTGGTTTTAAGTCTTTTTAATAAATTAGTTTTCAACAATATAAGAAAGATATGAAAAGTAACCGGCCAGAAATGATTTATAGGAGAAAACTATTGAGAAACAGAGCAACTCCAGCGGAATGTGAACTTTGGAATTACCTTAAAGGA
>NZ_JBNGPA010000053.1:0-26055 GCF_050589845.1 Carboxylicivirga agarovorans
TATCTGTGATAGATTCTTCCTAATTACACGGTAAAGTTAACGCAGCAGATGGAGCTTTTATCCAAAGAAAATATTCTTTTTTATCTTCTTCTCTTTTTCAAGTACAAACTAACGATTACACGGATTATGGCTTCGCCATAGCAATCGCATAGCGATTGCACAATTCGTGTAATTCGTGTAATTCGTGGTTCATCTTTTTTTGTTTATTTAAATCATTGGTTTGTGTTGTATTTTACTTCTTTTGAAACCACGGTTTCTTTTTGTTTGACCACGCCCCGGTAGTCATCGGGAGATACATTAAAAACGTTTACGGTATTCGAGCGGCGTGAGGTTGGTTTTTGATTTAAAGAACTTTACAAAGTATGAGGCATCTGAGTACTGCAGCTCATGCGCTATTTCAGAAATGGTATTATTGGTATAACGTAACAGGCGTTTACTTTCCATAACCAGGCGTTCTGTTATAATTGAACTTGCCGGACGCCCCACCTCAGCTGAGCAAAGTGTACTTAACCTTCTTTTAGTGATGTGCAACTGATCAGCGTAAAATCCAAGCTCCTTTTCGGTTTTATAATGTTTATCAACTAAAGCCTTAAAGGCACTTACTGTTTTATCATCTCCTTTGGCTTGGCTGTTACGCGTTACCAGTTCGTTTATTTTATATATAATAACGTTTAAATAGCTTTTTAATACCAATTGATTGGGACGTGAGGAATCAAACTCCTTCATCATCAGATCAAAATCACTTAACAAATGCTTATTATCTTTCCCCAATCGCATGTGTGTAGGAATGGATGACAACAAAGGTTCTATGTCGTTAAACTCATCAAGAAAGGCCTCTTTAAAGATCATAACATAGCCTTTGGGGATTTGCGTAAAATCCCAGCAATGCACTTGTTCGCCATTGAGATAGAACAAGGCAGGCGGGTTTACCTCGTAATCTGTGTCATCAATCGTATGAACACCTGCCCCTTCATTCAGAATGATAAATTCATGGTAGCCTGCATGTTTATGAGGTTTAGTAGGTTTGATCACCTCCTTCATCCTGCTTATCTTAAATACGAGCTCCTTTTCTATTTTGTTTTTCTTATCAATTGTCTTCATACACTAGAAAATAACGAACAATCACAAATTTGATTGTCCAAAAGTACAACCCCCAATTAATTAAAGGTGTTATAAATCGGTCAATTTGTAGTACAGATATGTCCAATAATCGTTCAGTTATTTTAAAAAACATGACAAAAATCCCCATATGTTGGTATTTGGATAATTAAAGAATTTTTTCACTTTTGCATTGTGATAAACAAGTATATAAAATACCAAAAAGTCTTTAATAGACTGGCATTACTCCTGGTAATGATGTTTGCAGTGCAGATTGCAAGCAATGCTTTCTTTTATCACACCCACACGATTGATGGCAAAAGCTACAGTCACGCTCACCCGGGTTGCGACGGACACTCGCACACTGCAGCCGACTTCGCTTTCTATCAGCAATTACAAACAATGTTATCGGAAGAAGCTCCTGAGCTTTTATCTGATATAACGCCTTTATACATTGAATCACTTGAAACAGAAGTTTCTATCTTCCTTGACGATTTATATAATGGCATCAACTCCGGAAGAGCACCTCCTGTAGCTTAATTCCTCCACAATTGACATACTACGTATTCATTTTCATTGAACAATGAAAATATGTACCTGTGTATCGTTTTGAAACACACAATCTAATTTATAACCCATAATCTTCACTCAAGATTAATTAATTTATTACAACATGAAGTTTAGTATTGCGAACGCATTATTATTATTCTGCTTATTATTTTCCACACCTCTATTTGCACAAACACCTCCACCTGAACCTGTTTGTCAATTGAATGGGGTCATTACTTCAGAAGGTAATCCTTTACCATTTGCCACAGTAACAATCAATAACACCACCCTGGGCGTAGCATCTGATATGGATGGTGCTTTTGAATTGGGCTATATACCGGAAGGCGAGTTTATTGTTAAAGCCCAGGCCATGGGATACAAACCAGTTGAAAAAACGGTTACTTTCGTAAACAGCAAGCCTGTTATGCTGAATTTTGAATTAGAAGAAGATGTATTGGGCCTTGAACAGGTAGTTGTAACAGCCGATCGTAATGAACAGAAAAGAACAACGGCATCGGTAATTGTCAACACACTGACCCCTAAACTACTTGAAAACACACAGGCCGTTTCCATATCAGAAGGCCTGAATTATGTACCGGGATTACGACTTGAAAACAACTGTCAGAACTGTGGTTTTACCCAGGTACGTATGAATGGTATGGATGGTGCACATTCGCAGGTACTGATTAACAACCGTGCTATTTTTAGCAACCTTGCCGGTGTTTATGGCTTAGAGTTAATACCAGCCAGCATGATCGATCGCATTGAGGTAGTCAGAGGTGGTGGCTCTGCTCTATACGGAAGTAACGCTGTTGCAGGTACCATTAACCTGATTACCAAAGATCCTATGAACAATTCCTACGACATTACATCTCAATACAGCTCTGTTGGAATTGGCAGTGATGGCGATGCAGTAAACGATTATTCGTTAAACATGAATTCAACCATTGTTAGTGATGACAAAAAGACCGGTTTAGCCTTATTTGGTTTCTATCGTGACAGAGACCCCTTCGATGCCAATGGCGATGGTTTTTCTGAATCATCACAAATTGAAAACTTAACTTTTGGAGCACGCTTGTACCACCGTATTGACTATCGTAATAAAATAACACTGGACTTTATCCGTGTTAACGAAGAACGACGTGGCGGTAATGACTTTAACAAGCTTAACCACGAAGCAGACATTTCAGAAGCAGTAGACCATAAGATCACAACAACGGCGCTTACCTATGAGCGTTTTATTGGAACAGGAAGCATGCTTTCAGTATATGGATCGGCGCAAAATGTTGACCGCGCTTCCTACTACGGAGCAGAGCAAAGCCTGGCTGACTACGGTCAGACCGACGGTTTAACCTATAATATCGGTACACAATTCAAAACTGACTTTGGCAAAAACAGTTTGGTGACAGGTATTGAATTGGTACATGATGATATGTTGGATAAGAAACTTGGATATCATGATCTGATATTTGATGATGAAGGCAATGTTACCGGTTCAAATGGACATACAGAAAATACGACTATCACAGACCAAAATAAAAATGTATACGGTGCTTTTGCTCAATATGATCATCGTTTTGGACCTGTTAAAGCCTCGGTAGGAGCTCGTTTTGACCGTTACGAAATTACTGACCTTGACAGTAAGCAAGGTAATAACTCGGGTAACGTCTTCTCTCCGCGCGTTAATCTTTTATGGGACGTTATTCCGTCATTACAGTGGCGTATAAGCTACTCACAAGGATACAGGGCACCACAGGTATTTGACGAAGATCTTCACATTGAAACATCAGGGTCGCGTAAGGTTATTCACGAAAACGCCCCTGATTTAAAGCAGGAAACCAGTCACTCTTATATGACTTCGTTTGACTACAACAAGCGCTTTGGAGCATGGAACATTGGTCTTTTGATTGAAGGTTTTTACACCAAGCTGGATGATGCTTTTGCCCAGTCTCCTGAATTTGATGAAGCCACAGGTATTACAAAATATATCAGAAGTAATGCAGATGACGGAGCAGAAGTAAAGGGTGTCAATTTTGAATTAACAGCCTCTCCGGGCAGCAAGTTATATTTACGTGCCGGTTACACTGCACAATCAAGCGAGTATGGAGAAGCTGTTGAATTAGGTGAAAGTGACTTCCTGCGTACTCCAAATGACTATGGTTTCTTTGCGGTTGACTACAACGTTACTGACAGATTTACCTTAATTGCCAGCGGAACCTATACGGGAGAGATGAAGATTGCCTATTATGGCGAAAACTTAAAACCGGGAGAGAGCTATATCGTAATAGAGGATCAGGATCCGGGCGTCATTCGCACCACCCCTACATTCTTTGATCTTGGACTAAAAGCTGAATATGACTTAAAAGTTGCAGGCCTGCCGTTCAAAGCCTTTGCAGGTGTTAAAAACATCTTTAACTCATACCAGGATGATTTTGACTCAGGCATCAATCGTGACCCAGCCTATATCTATGGTCCAACCAACCCTCGTACCATTTATTGTGGTATTAAACTAAGCAATGTATTCGGACATTAATTATAGATAATTCCAGTAAGAAAAGCCCGGCAGTTTACCGGGCTTTTTTATTGCTATTAATTACAAAGTACTTCCCAAAAGCTTACCGTTAAACGTTCCGGTGTTCATAGGCGCATGTTTCCTTTTATGCATATATACCCTATTCCGTGCTAATTCATTTGCTGCCATATGATAACTTACATCAACACACCTGTTCGTGGGATAACCTAAGCATTATATCATTTAACGGAATTTCAAAGCTAACAAGCCGAACAACACTGTTTGACTCCAGTTTATTGCTCATTGCCATCATAAGTATTGGGTATTATTAAGCAATCAGTAAAAAGTATACAACAAGCCGTAAAATATATACAGGCTCGCACAAAATCTTATCTACTTTTGTTACCATTAATAATAGTCTGATTATGAGTAAAGGTAAAAAAGCAATGGTAATCACTTTAAGTATTGTAGCAATAGTAGCGTTAAGTGTTGTTTTATTTATGGCGCTTAACCCACAATTTGGTGGTAAAGCAGATAAGGCTGTTCAGTTGTCTTACCAAAATTCTGAGCAATTCAGAAACGGTAAATTTGCCAACATTGATGACATTAAGATAAATATGTCAGGAGATAATTTTGTTGCCATGCTAAAAGAGCAGTTCAATATGCATCCTGAGGCAACTCCTAAGCAAACGCCTGAATTTGTAGCTATGGATTCGAGTGAACTAGCCAATTATGCAGGTGACACGCGCCTGTTCTGGTTTGGTCACTCATCATTCCTCATCCAAACCAATGGTAAAAACATATTGATAGACCCCATGCTGGGTCAATCGGCATCACCTGTTCCTGTTTTTAGCGTCAAACGTTTCAATAAAACCTTACCTATAGCCATTGAGCAGTTACCAAAGATCGATGTTGTCCTGATCTCTCATGATCACTATGACCATTTAGATTATCATACCATTAAAAAGATCAAAGACAAAACCGGTCAATTCTATACTCCACTGGGTGTTGGTGCTCATTTGCAAGCCTGGGGAGTAGACCAAAAGCGAATAAGAGAAGGCGACTGGTGGCAGGAGTTTCAGCACGGTGATCTCTCTTTTGTATGTACCCCTGCTCAACATTTCTCGGGGCGCGGCAAATGGTTCAATGACCAGGCCTCTACCCTTTGGTGTTCATGGGTAATCAACACTGGTAAAAAGAACATTTATTTTAGCGGCGACAGTGGTTATGGCGATCACTTCAAGACAATAGGTGAAAAATATGGTCCCTTTGACCTTGCGTTGATGGAATGTGGCCAGTATAATGAATTGTGGAAAGAGATTCATATGATGCCTGAAGAAACTATTATAGCCGGTCAGGATGTTGGGGCAAAAGCTGTGATGCCAATTCACTGGGGAGTTTTCAGGCTGGCCATGCACGACTGGCTTGACCCGATCACAAGAGCTGGTGCAAAAGGGCAGGATATAAACATGCCGGTTCTTACACCACAAATTGGTGAAAGCATGGTATTAAACGGCGAGTTACCAACTACAGCTCAATGGTGGATAAAACAGGAGGAAAACCAATTGGTATTAGCGAAATAGCATGATATACCAAGGCACTGTTACAGAGTATACTCTGCTATTTTTCAAGGCCTTATAAGTAATGGAACATTTTTTACTAAAACTATACTTCTTATAAACAGGCCGTTAGAAAGTCAAGTCTAACGAAACCACAAGTTTGATTAGTCAGCACACCGTAGTTTTATTATATATTATTAAATTTACAAGGCATTTGATTGCGAATTACAAGCACTTCACTTTCATTTGCCTTCAATTTAAAATAAACCATAAAACCAGATCGTGTGAACAATCTTTTATCGTACGACAATGGCACGTCGAACACGCCATTGTTGGGCATGACTATTTCAGAACAGCTAAAACAGACCGTTAAAAATTACCCTGACAGTGAAGCACTCGTTGTTCCCTATCAGAATTACAGAGCCACCTACAAAGAGTTCTGGCAGCAGGTTGAAGATGTTGCAAGGGGAATACTATCCTATGGTGTAAAAAAAGGGGATCGTGTAGGCATATGGTCCCCCAATCGTTTTGAGTGGGTATTGGTTCAATTTGCAACGGCCCGCCTAGGTGTGATTTTGGTAAATGTCAATCCCGCCTATAAGGCCGCCGAATTAAAATACGCTCTTCGTCAGTCAGAGATCAGTCTTCTTATTATGTCCAAAGGTTTCAGGCAAACCAATTATATAGACATATTAGGTGAAGTTCGAGGCTCATGTATTCACCTGAAGCACATTGTTGTAATCGACCATGATTGGCAAACCATGCTTGATGCCGGGGAAAAGATACCTGCAGCCCAACTGGAAGAGCTTGAAAGAACCTTACAGTTTGATGACCCTATCAATATTCAATATACATCAGGGACCACCGGGTTCCCCAAAGGAGCCACGTTGTCGCATCATAACATCCTCAACAATGGTTATTTCATTGGTCAGCGCCTTCAATACAACGAAAATGACAGGGTCTGCATACCAGTGCCCCTCTATCATTGTTTTGGTATGGTACTGGCTAATCTTGCCTGTATCACGCATGGAGCATGCATGGTACTGACCGGCGAAGCATTTGTACCCGAAACAGTACTGAAAACTGTTCAGGATGAGAAATGTACATCATTATATGGGGTTCCCCTCATGTTTATTGCCGAATTAAATGACCCGGCTTTTGATAACTATGATTACTCAAGCCTGAGAACGGGAATCATGGCTGGAGCCTCATGCCCGGAGTCGACCATGAAAGCAGTGCGTGAGAAAATGAATATGCGCGAGGTCGGGATCTGCTATGGCATGACAGAAACATCACCTGTTAGCACACAAACATTTGTTGACGATAATGAATATCGACGTTGTGCAACTGTAGGTAAGGTTCACCCTCATATTGAGATCAAGATAATAGATCCTGAAACAGGAGCTATCGTGCCACGTGGTGAGCGAGGAGAGTTTTGTACCCGCGGCTATTCCGTAATGCTGAAGTACTGGAACAATCCGGAAGCTACCGCATCTGTTATTGACGAAGGCCGTTGGATGCATACCGGCGATCTGGCCGAAATGGATGAAGATGGTTATGTAAAAATTGTGGGTCGCATAAAGGATCTGATCATTCGTGGGGGCGAGAATATTTCACCTTTCGAGATAGAGGAATTTTTGCACCAGCACGATTCCATTAAAGATATTCAGGTCATTGGAGTTCCTTCAGCCAGGTATGGGGAAGAAGTTATGGCTTGGGTTATTCTTAAGAATGGGGATACATTAACAGGCGCAGATCTGCAGGCCTATTGCAAGGGTCAGATCGCCACCTTCAAGATACCTAAATACTGGAAATTCGTTGAAGAGTTTCCGACAACCGTTACCGGTAAGGTTCGCAAGGTGGAAATGCGCGAAATATCGGCTAAAGAACTTGGTTTAGAACAACGTAACTAAATGACATAATAAAGCCGACCGAACCCATTATTTCACGCTGAGTGCGATAGCTATCGCACCATTCAGGATTCTGCAAAGGACGCAAAATATAGTGTTACGTTTCAACACCTTGCGTTCTTTGCATGCCTGTCCTTAGCGCATTTTGCGTGAAATATAATTACATCTCCTCTTCTTATTTAGTTCTTTCGCTCCAGTTCATTCAGGTGAAGCATCTTTTTCATCTCCAGGAAGCTTTGTATACCACCCAAGTGTTCTTTCACGCGTTTGTTACCAAACTCATAGACCTTATCCACCAGTCCATCAAGGAAATCACGGTCATGCGAAACCAGTATCAAAGTACCATCAAAGGCTTTCAGGGCCTCTTTAAGCACATCTTTGGTTTTCATATCAAGATGATTGGTAGGCTCATCGAGGATCAGGAGGTTAACCGGTTCCAATAGCAGTTTAATCATCGCCAGGCGGGTTTTCTCACCACCTGACAGAACACGTACTTTCTTGTCGATATCATCACCACCAAACATAAAAGCACCCAGCATATCTTTAATCCTAGTTCTGATATCTCCAACAGCAATATCATCGATTGTTTGAAACACCGTTAACTCTTCATCAAGCAAAGAAGCCTGGTTCTGGGCAAAATAACCAATCATTGTATTGTGGCCCAATTGCAATTCTCCTTTATAATCGATCTCACTCATTATGGCCTTTACAAGGGTTGATTTACCCTCACCATTTCGACCTACAAAAGCAATTTTCTCACCTCGTTCAAGGGTCAGTGATGCATCGGCGAATACCAGGTGCTCATCGTAATGCTTGCTTACTTCAGTAGCGATCAAAGGATAATTACCAGAACGGGGAGCAGGTGGAAATTTCAGACGTAATGAAGAGCGATCTTCTTCATCAACCTCTACCCTTTCGAGCTTTTCAAGCATTTTCACACGGCTCTGCACCTGCAAGGTTTTTGAGTAGGTTCCCTTAAAGCGCTCAATAAAAGCTTCGTTTTCAGCGATCATCTTTTGCTGCTCTTCAAAGGCTTTCAATTGCTGTTCACGGCGCTCCTGACGCAATACCAGGTATTGTGAATAGTTAACTTTATAGTCATAGATACGTCCCATGGTTACTTCAATGGTACGTGTTGTAATATTGTCGACAAACGCCCTGTCGTGAGAAATAACAATAACAGCTTTTCCACAATTGATCAGGAACTCTTCCAACCACTGTATTGATTCAATATCCAGGTGGTTGGTTGGCTCATCAAGCAGAATAAGGTCGGGTTTCTTCAACAGTATTTTGGCTAATTCGATACGCATGCGCCACCCGCCGGAAAACTCACTGGTTGACCTGTGCAGATCATCACGCATAAAACCTAAACCCAACAATACCTTTTCCACTTCAGCATCAAAGTTGGTTTCTTCGATCGAGTAGAACTTTTCGCTTAAAGTGGAAACCCTCTCAATCAATTCATAATAACTTTCCGACTCGTAATCAGTGCGTGTCTCCAGCTCTTTATTGATTTCAGCAATTTCTTTCTCCATGGCAAAAATGTGTGCAAAAGCCTGTGATGCTTCTTCAAACACACTTCTGTTATCTTCTGTCATCAAATGCTGTGGAAGATAAGCCACTACTTTATCCTTAGGCACCGAAACATGGCCTTTATTGGCCTCACGTTCGCCGGCAAGAATTTTCAATAGTGTTGATTTCCCTGCACCGTTCTTTCCCATCAAGGCAATACGATCCTTTTCGTTAATCACGAAAGAGATATTTTTAAAAAGCGTGGTAGCACCAAACTCTACCGTCAATCCATCTACCGAAATCATAATTATCAATTTAGCGCCGCAAAGATAAAAAGTTAGACCAAAGCGTGAAGTAAAAAGCCGCAAGAATAACGCCTTCGCCTCCCAAGTGATTGAAATATTATTGTATTTTTGTTTGTTAACCTTACAAAAGCGCAAGAAGAATGCCGAATATCGGGAAAGAGATACAAGAATTACGAGATTTACTCCACCATCATAATCATCAGTATTACGTACTGAATGAACCACTTATATCGGATTATGAATTTGATCAGATGCTCAACAAGCTTATTGATTTGGAAAAACAGCATCCTGAATTCAATGATCCCAACAGCCCCACACAGCGGGTTGGCAGTGATCTGAACAAGGAATTTGAGCAAGTCAGACACGTTTATCCCATGCTTTCACTGGGTAATACGTATAATGAAGGTGAGATAAACGATTTTTATACCAGAGTGAGCAAGCAACTGATGGAGGCCCCATTCGAAATTGTTTGCGAACTGAAATACGACGGCACAGCCATTGGCTTAAGCTATGAAAACGGACAACTCGTGAGGGCCGTGACGCGAGGTGATGGTGTGCAGGGTGATGATGTAACAGCCAACGTTAAAACCATTAAAAGCATACCGCTACAGCTTAAAGGTGATTATCCTGCGAGCTTTGAGATACGCGGTGAAATATTCCTGCCCCATAAAGGCTTTCAAAAACTGAATGAATTACGTACTGAAGCAGGAGAATCTCCTTTTGCTAATCCACGTAATGCAGCTGCCGGTTCATTAAAAATGCAGAACAGTGCACAGGTAGCAAAACGACCGCTTGACTGTTATTTATATTATATGCTTGGAGAGAACTTACCCAGTAATCTTCACTCTGAAAACTTAAATAAGGCCAGTGAATGGGGTTTTAAAATACCACCTCATATAAAAGTCTGTAAAAACATTGATGAAGTAATTGCATTCATCAATTACTGGGATGAAGAACGCCAGAATCTGCCTTTCGATATTGACGGTATCGTTCTTAAGGTCAACAGCCTTGAACAGCAACGCAGTCTTGGCTTTACAGCCAAATCGCCTCGCTGGGCCATTTCTTATAAATTTAAAGCCGAACAGGGTTACACTAAACTGAAGGAAGTGACTTTCCAGGTTGGACGAACCGGTGCAGTAACGCCTGTTGCTAATCTTGAACCTGTTTTTCTTGCCGGAACAACTGTTCAACGTGCTTCATTGCACAATGCTGATATCATTAATACCCTTGATTTGCATGAAGGAGATATGGTGTATGTGGAGAAAGGTGGTGAAATCATCCCAAAAATTGTGGGTGTGGATGCCACTGTACGTGATGCCTCAGCTTTGAAGATCAACTTTCTGGAAAGGTGCCCCGAATGTGATACGCCACTTACCCGTATTGATGGTGAGGCGGCCCATTATTGCCCAAATGCAGAAACATGTCCGCCACAGGTTAAGGGTCGTATCGAGCATTTTATTGGCCGAAAAGCCATGAACATAGATGGTTTGGGTATCGAGACCATTGATCTGCTATACAAAAACGGCTTTATTAAAAATGTAGCTGACCTGTATGAGCTTCACCCCATGCAACTATCGGGTCTGGATCGGATGGGTGATAAATCGGCCAACAACATTCTTGATGGTTTGGAAGCATCAAAGCAGGTTATTTTTGCCAGGGTGCTCTTTGCGCTTGGCATACGCTATGTAGGAGAAACTGTTGCAAAAAAACTGGCCTCTGCCTTTAAAAATATTGACAAGCTGATGTCGGCTACCCTTGAAGAATTGGTTGAAGTAGACGAAATTGGTGACCGAATAGCACAAAGTGTGACTGAATATTTCAGTCACGATGAAAATATTCAGCTGATTGAAAAATTGAAAAGTATCGGCCTTCAACTTCAACTATCTGATGAAGAGCAGTCGCAACACAGTTCTAAACTGGAAGGACTCTCGTTTGTGGTCAGTGGGAGTTTTGCCAGCTTTTCACGAGATGAATTAAAAGGCTTGATCGAAAAGAACGGAGGAAAAAACCTGAGTGGTGTTTCGTCAAAAACAAATTACCTTGTGGCAGGTGATAAAATTGGCCCAAGTAAACTGGCTAAAGCTGAAAAGCTAAATGTCAACATTATTTCTGAAGAGGAGTTCAAACAAATGATAGACTAAACCGACACACAATAATTGTAGCACTAAATGAGTAACTTCATAAGCAAAATAAGAGAACGAATAGCCCTGTATAAGCTGGACAAGCAGCTTAAAAAAGAGCCTCGCAACAAACGGCTTCACAACCTGAAAACAGCTTCAACGGCAGGTATTATTTACGATGCTACCGAGGAGGCCAACCACCAGATTGTTAAAGAATTAATAAAAGAGCTAAACGAGGAAAACATTACTTCAGAGGCCTTAGGATTTATAGATAAAAAAAAGCGCGACGACAACTACATTGGTGATAACACATACTCCTTTGCCTGTCGCGGTGACTTTAGCTTTTTCTATGCCATCAAACAGGAGTCCATTCAGACATTTATTGATAAGCCCTTTAACCTGTTGTTTGTGTTAGTCAACGAGCAGCCCTTCGCGGTAGACTACCTTGGTCAGTTATCCAAAGCAGAGTTTAAAGCCGGTAAGGCAGGCCTGGATAATGATCTGTACGATTTTATGATCGAACTAAAGGCTGACAAAGGTATTTCAGAGCTAAAAAAGCAAATAATTCACTATCTTAAACTTCTCAACAACAACTAAATACCCAACATGATATCTCCTAAACAACTTAGCGGAACAGGTGTAGCCCTGATCACCCCTTTCAATCAACAAAAAGAAGTTGACCACCCGGCATTGAAAAACCTGGTGAATAATGTTATCGATAATGGTATCGGCTTTTTAGTTGCTCTTGGGACAACCGCTGAAACAGCAACGCTTAGCAGCAAGGAAAAACTGGAAGTTGTAAGAAGCATAAAAGAGGCCAATGCGGGTCGTATTCCAATTGTTTTGGGTATGGGCGATAATAATACCGCTCAATTGATTGAAACGATCAACAGGACCGATTTTGACGGTATTGATGCTATACTGACGGTCACACCATTTTACAACAAACCAAACCAGAAGGGTTTATATCAGCACTACAAGGCCGTGTCTGAAGTTTCTCCTGTCCCTGTCATATTATACAATGTTCCTTCAAGAACAGGGTGTAACTTAAACGCTCAAACCACCATTCGTCTGGCCAATGATTTTGACAATATCATTGCTGTTAAAGAAGCATCGGGCAAACAGGAGCAGATAATGGATCTGATCAAGTATAAGCCTGATAACTTTTTGGTGTTATCAGGTGATGACCTTGGAACTTTACCACTTATCGCGCTTGGTGGTGATGGTGTCATATCAGTTATCGCCAATGCCTTTCCGTCAGAGTTCAGTACACTTGTTAATGCTGCTAAAGAGCATGATTTGCCCCTTGCACGTCAAATCCACTATAGCTTAACTGATATTATAAATAATATTTTTGCCGAGGGAAATCCTGCCGGAATTAAAGCCATTTTACATTTACAGCAAATAATTGACAACCAGGTGCGCCTGCCACTTGTTCCTGTAACAGATAAGTTATACGGACAATTAAAATCACAGATAGCTGCTTTGTAGCCTGTTTTTGGAATGTTTTTTGATTACGTTGACAATGGACAATACATTTAAATAATCATAATTCTAAACTTATTACTTATGAAACGAAATTTTATAGTCGTAATAGCCATTGCATTAACAGTAAGTGTACTTTCAGGGTGTGCGACTCGTTCTGTTGAACGTGTTGATACAAAGGAAACCATTGACTTAAGTGGACGCTGGAATGACACAGACTCACGTATTGTTGCTGAGGAAATGGTCAACCAGGTACTTGGAGGAGCCTGGATAGGCAACCACCAGGAAGCAAACAACGGGGAAAAGCCGGTTGTGGTTGTAGGTTTGGTTTACAACAAATCACATGAACACATTAGTGCTGAAACATTTGTTAAAGATGTGGAAAGAGCATTTATCAACAGTGGCCGTGTTCGTTTGGTTCAGGCCGGTGACAAACGCGAGGAGTTACGTCGTGAAAGGGCTGCTCAGCAAGAATTTGCAAGCATGGAAACTGCCAAAGCATGGGGAAAAGAACTAGGTGCTGACTTTATGCTTAATGGTGATATCAATTCAATTGTTGATACCTACAAAAAAGAGCGTGTTAATTTCTATAAGATCAATATGGAGTTATCAAATCTTGAAACCAATGAAATAGTTTGGATTGGTGACAAGGAAATTAAGAAGTACATTAATAAATAATGGATAATGACTTACGCTTAGGGCTTAATTACGGATAATTAAGCTCTAAGCTTGAATCAACCAATATTGATCCGGCTATACCATACATCTCTTTCTCTCTACCTATGAAAACGAAAGTCCTCGCCATATTGCTCCTGTTTACCCTATTGGGCTGTGCTACCTACTATGAGCAAAACATCAAATTGCAAAACCTGATCACTTCAGGTCAGTTTGAAGCTGCCGATAAAGTTTTAGCCAACGATAATAAGGGTGCTGAAGGTAAAAACCGCTTCCTGTACTTCTGTAATCGTGGTGTGGTTTGCTTTATGAACGGGCAATACGAACTAAGCAACAGCTACTTTAATAAAGCTGATTACTATGCTGAGGATTTTAGCAAATCGTTTGGTAATGAAGCGTTAGCCCTTGTCACAAATCCAATGGTTAAGCCCTACCGACCTGAAGACTTCGAGTCCGTTCTGGTACATTTTTATAAAGCGCTAAACTACATTTACCTTAAGGACTATGAAGGAGCACTGGTGGAATGCCGTCGGGTAAACATCGTATTGCAACAGCTCAATGATAAGTATAAGAAGAACAAGAATAAATATTCCCGCGATGCTTTTGCCCATTGCATGATGGGTTTAATATATGAGGCTGCAGGCAATGCTAATGATGCGTTTATAGCCTACCGTAATGCTCTGGAAATATATGAAGAAGACTACAAAGAGCTTTTTGGTCTTGATGTTCCCGAACAGCTAAAGAATGACCTGATGCGCACTGCTCATCAATTGGGCTTTGGTTCTGAACTGGACTTTTACGAGAATAAATTTGGCTATACATATGAACCTGAAGATCCGGATAAAGGTCACCTCGTCTTTTTCTGGCTGAACGGCTTTGGCCCTGTCAAGGATGAATGGAGCATTAACTTTACCAACACAGGTTATAATGATGGCTGGGTAACGCTGGCCAATGAAGAGCATGGTTTGACATTCCCTATCTACATTGGCAATAAGTCAAGCAGTGACCAGGCAGCATTCAAAAATATGTCATTTCTAAGGGTAGCATTCCCAAAATACAGCGAACGCAAGCCAATATTTACACAAGCTCATATTGCCGCCAATGGTGAAAGATACCTCATTGAAATGGGTGAAAACGTTAATGCGGTAGCTTTTCAGTGCCTCAACGACCGTATGGTAAGAGAAATGGCTGCAGGCATTGCCCGACTGGCCACTAAAAAAGCACTCGAAGAAGTTGCCCGCAACGAAAATGAGAATCTGGGAACCATTGTGAGCATTGTAAATGCTATGACTGAGAAAGCCGATACGCGCAACTGGCAATCGCTTCCCTATAGCATTTCATACTGTCGGGTACCACTTGATGAAGGCATGAACAGCGTGCAACTAAACACCAGCGGTCGCATGGAAAATTCGGTACCTTTTAATTTTGAGATCAAAAAGAACCAAACAACCTTTTTTGCGTTTCATAACCTGGAAAGCGATCAACGCTAGCAAAACCTAAATATAAAGTGCCATGGCAGCTATAACCAATCCAATGGCTGTCAATACCAGTCCGCGTTTAAACTTCTTTGTTGAGGGCTTGTACATCCATAATGACGACAAGGCTAAAAACAAAAGCAATATTCCGTATACAGTTGCAAACCAATGGCTCGTAAAGCGACTTTTGAGCTTATGAAAGCTATTGATCGTCCATATAAAATCAGGATAAGTTGTTATGGTGTAAACAGCTTCGCCACTAGACTGACAATAATACCCGTAGTTGAAGAAAATAGTATCATTACGCTCCTCAATAACTCTTAAACGGCGCAGCTCCAGTGCAGCGCCTAATTCACCTGCCGGAGTGCCTGGCTTAATGGTTTCAGTGTATTCCTTTTTTATGGTAAATATTTCAGTATCACGATACAGTAGGATAATACCACTAACACCATACACCAGTGTCAGACCAATCATAAGAAAGCCAATATCACGATGCAACTTGCGCATGATCTTGGTTACAGAGTTTTTAGAAGTCGCTTTTTTATTCATTGTTTTTAAATAAGGCGACAAATATAGATATTAGACTGTAATTGACAATTCTAAATAAGCACTCTGATACTTAATGAGACTGAGTTTTCAGATAGGCCTCCACATTATTAAGGGCTTTCTGGGATAAACGCTCCTTGGCCTCTTTGGTCCAGCCAGAAGTATTATCGGTATAAATAAGATTATTATAGCGGATTAACTGCTCCTTGTCGGCGCCAAAAGCTACAGCATCAAAAATGGCATAGTTATTTGTCTTCATCAGCCATTTTTCAAATGCTTCTTTATTGAAGGGCAATCCAAGGGATGTATTTACGATGATTTTGCTGGTCCCGATCACGTCAAAATGCGTGTCGTCAAGAACCTTTGTATTTCTTGGAAGATGAAACGAAACAATATCACATGTGCTTAAAAGCTCATCCAGAGAAAGGTAAGTAATACCATATTGATCAGCCTCGCTTTTCTTTGTTCTGCTGTAGTAATATAAATCGGCTCCAAAGGCCTGCAGGCGTTGCGCTGTCATTAAGCCAGTTGTTCCAAGTCCAATGATTCCAACTTTACGCCTTGTGAGCTCAACCGGCTCTGATAACCACCTGTGTCCGCCTATACCTTTTAATAGCTGAATGAGTTCAGATACAATAAACTCGGCCACACCTTCATCACCATAGTCACGAACACCTCTGACATCTATCCCTCTTAAACGTGCATAACGTACATCTACATTGGCCGAACTTTCATCGATCAGACTACAACACATACCAATGTATTTTAACTGCTCGCATTTTTCAATGACAGCCGCATTAACAGGTGTATTCCACGACACAAATACACAATCAGCATTCCCGATTCTGGCAATGATCTCTTCATCGTCCATTGGAATACTATTAAAAGCTTTAATTGGCATTACAGAATAAGATTGCAGCTTTTCTATGGCGAAGCCCTGAAGGCCTGTATAATCAAGAATTACTATTTGATGAAACATTCACTCAACACAATATGAACATGACAGCCTTTGTTGTAAACGAAAACTTCATGTTGATTTAACAATTAATTTACGACAAGCATGTCTTAAATATCTACATTCGATTTTACTATTTGTAACCCGTCGCTTAGCCCGAAAACTTACATGGAGAGACTCGTTGTCATTTCCATCCGATTCTTTTTCGTAATGAGTCTTTCCATGTTTGCGGGTGTGTTAACCGAGAGATTCCCAGGCATCATAGCCACCGGTTAAATTGAATAATTTCGTATAACCTTGTTTTACCAGGTACTCTATTACATGGGCACTTCGGATACCAAGGTGACAATATACCACAACAGTTTGCTCCTTTGGAATTTCATGCATACGAACCTGAACTTCCCGCATTGGAATATTAAGCGCCCCCTTGATTTCTCCCTGCAGGAGTTCAGCAGGTTCCCTTACGTCGACAAGAAAAGGAGCTTCATTCTTCATATGCATCTCTTTGAGTTCAGATGCTGTGATATCAGCTGTTAAAACCTGCTGTGTTCCACAAAAAGCATCATAATCAATCAACTCCGTTATTGCAGGATTATCTCCACAACAAGGACAATCAGGATCTTTCATAAACTTCACTTCACTAAAACGCATACCCAATGCATCGTAATTAAGAAGCCGACCAGTCAATGGCTCACCTATACCGGTAATTTGCTTAATCACCTCGGTTGCCTGTAAGGTGCCTATTACACCCGGTAAAACACCCATTACACCAGCGTCGGCGCACGAAGGCACTGTTCCCGGCTCCGGTGGTTCAGGAAATAAACATCGGTAACATGGACCTTCCTTAGTTCCAAAAACACTTAACTGCCCCTCAAACTGACGAATCGAGCCAAACACATTTACCTTTCCACTTATAACACAGGCATCATTAACCAGGTAACGGGTAGCAAAATTATCGGTACCATCTGTTACAATGTCAAATTGCTTTATAATATCAAGCGCGTTATCAGCAGTTAAAGCCATATTAAAAAGGGAAACCTTCAAATATGGATTGAGCTCTTTTAATGTCGCTTCGGCCGATATTGTTTTTGAAATTCCAACATTACCCGATTTATGAATGATTTGTCGCTGAAGGTTCGATTCATCAACCACATCAAAATCAATCAGCCCAATATGCCCTACACCTGATGCTGCCAGATACATGGCAATTGGGGAACCCAAACCGCCTGTACCAACAATTAAAACAGAGGCATTTTTAATTTTCTGTTGCCCCTCTACTCCTATTTCAGGCAATATGGTATGGCGCTTATAGCGCTCAAGCTCTTCTCTTGTTAATGACATGTTAAATATTGCTTTTGAAGTCGTGAAGATAATTACTTTCGGGCATACAATAAGGTCCTGAAGCCAAACGTTTGTATCCCTTTAATATCATAGGAAAGCAATAGGAATAATTCAGAAGCACATCAGTCAGTCGTAAGTTATTATAAGACTGCCGTTTTAAGTTATAGCAAAAAGTCACTAATCTTTTTATCGGACTTTTTGTTCTTCTTTTGCGCAGGATAATAATAGTAACGGCGTCTGTTAAATTGTAAAGTTTTGGAACAAAAATATAGAAAAGTGAACGTGAAGATTTTAACCCTCTTATTAGGAATGCTAATTCCCCTGTCATTGTGGGCTAACACCCCGGAAAAGGAAGGAATTGTTAAAGGAAAAGTCTATGATGGTAAATCAAAAACGCCCGTTGAATATGCTACCATTGCCATATACAATGCAGATGACGATAGCGTTATTAATGGTACCATAAGTGATCAGGATGGTAATTTTAAAATAAAGGGACTCAAGCAAGGTAAATTTTATGTTGTCGTTTCATTTTTAGGATACGAGAATAAACGCTACGATGATATAATAGTTGATGGTGGCCGTGACATGATTGACCTTGGAAACATAACCCTCGGATCAGAAAATCAGTCACTGGAGGAAGTTGAAGTAATAGCCGAGCGCCAGTCTGTTGAGTTTCACATCGATAAAAAGGTCGTTTCGGTGGGTAAACAAATGACCTCTGCCTCCTTGTCGGCCGTTGAAGTCCTTGAGAATGTTCCATCGGTGCGTGTTGACATCGAAGGCAATGTTTCGTTACGTGGCAGCACTGGTTTCACTGTTCTTATCGATGGTAAACCAACTGTACTTGAACCAAGTGATGTGTTGCGTCAGACACCAGCCTCAACCATTGAGAACATTGAAATAATAACTAATCCATCGGCGAAATATCAACCCGATGGAACCGGTGGTATCATCAATATCATTACCAAAAAGAACCGTATGCAAGGTGTACAGGGACTTGTAAATGCCAAAGCAGGTACATTTGGGATGTATGGAGGTGATTTCTTACTCAACTGGAGAAAGAAAAATGTCAATTTTAATATTGGTGCGGATTATAACAACCGCCCTTTCCCAGGTGAAACAAGTACACGACGTGAAATATACGATGGTGACAAAACAACTACTATTGCTGCCGCTGGAGACAATGAAAGAGGTTTCTACGGAGGTGGTATTCGTGGTGGATTGGATTGGGATATAACAGAGCGTGATAATTTCGGTGTAAGTTTTCGTGTTGGTAAATTTAACATGGGCGGCGATTCAGAACTGGACTATTTCGAACGCTACATGCCTCAAGACAGCATTGCACAATACTTTAGCACAAATGACTATCAACGAAGTGGTAATTTTTACTCTTTAACAGGTAATTACACTCATAAATTTGCTCAGAAAGGTCATGAATTGGCTGCTCAGCTAAACTACCGTCGATATGATGGTGATGAATATTCTGAGAATTTCAGAAGACAGAACAATGCCATTACAGATGGAACTAAGACAACAGAAGTAGGTCCCAATACCAGGTGGGAATTACGTTTGGATTATACCAAACCAATTGGTGAATCAGATGCCTTTGAAGCAGGATTCCAGGGGCGTGCAGGTATAGGAGACGATGAAACCCGGTTATATAACTGGGTAATTGACGAAGGCGACTTTGTTGAGCAAGAGGAAAACAGAAACACAACAAGCATGGACCGTAATATCTATGCATTGTATTCAGTCTATAAAGGCAAACTTAGTGATTTTGGCTACCAGTTAGGTTTACGGGGCGAATACACCGATCGTACCATTAGCTCAAGCGGTGTGAATGAAACATATGTTATTGATCGTTTTGACTTCTTTCCTACTGTACACCTTTCCTACCAGTTGCCATCCGATAACCAGGTAATGGCGAGTTATTCGCGTCGTATTGACCGACCAAGAGGCTGGTACCTTGAACCATTTGTAACAGTAGTTGACCAATACAACGTCAGAAGTGGTAACCCGGATTTAGCTCCTGAATATATCGATGCTTTTGAATTAGGTTATCTGAAAGAATGGGAAAAGGTACAGCTATCCCTTGAAGGATATTATCGCATTACCCATGATAAGATAGATCGAATCAGAACGCCATATGAAGATGATCCGGAGGTTTTTCTAAGTACCTATGACAATATCGGTTCAGATTATTCATTGGGTGTTGAAGCCATGCTGAATATTCCTGTCGCCAAATGGTGGGAAATGAACCTGATGGGAAATCTGTATGACTACAGAATTGAAAGTGATTACTCAGGTGTTGAAGACCGAACATCGTTTAACTGGAGCTCCAGGGTTAACAACTCTTTTGTGCTCAAAAAGAACATCAAGTTGCAAATCGATGGTAATTACGATAGTCCGTCGGCCACAGCACAAGGTGAAACGCAGGAAAGCTATTATATGAATGCGGCAGTTCGCATGGACTTTATGGACCGAAAATTGTCAGCCGTTGTTCAGGCACGTGATTTATTCGGAACAGCTCAGCGCATCTCCATTAGCGAAGGACCCAACTTTTATGAGTATCAAAAAAGAACACGTAATGCGCCTATGATATCATTTACCCTTAGCTATCGCCTGAATAACTTCGTTCAGAAAAGAAGCAGGAATGGTGGCAGTGACGGTGGAATGGGTGAAGAGTTTTAAAGATATAACCCACATAAACAAAGAAGGAAGGTTCAGTCAGAATCTTCCTTTTTTGCTTAATTCAAGCAAAACTATACTGTTTAGTATCATTAAAATAATACAGAAACCATGGTTTAATGGCCTGTAACATATAATACAAAACGAATTTTAGTAAATTCGTGGTAATGCCGATCCAGAATCAAATAACAAGCTTCCTTGAGAAGAATCGAGTGGATTTTATCCGCTTTGTTGACATTACAAGCTTTAGTAAATCTCAAACACAGGGATTTTCCACGGCAATATTGTTTGGAAAGGCACTTACTCCTTCCTATTTAAAAAAAGTCGCATCGGAGCCTCATTACGTTGCAAAGATGATCCTCAATAAAACCATTGAACTTGATGAGTTTCATAATACAGAGATTGCAACGGATGCATTGGCCGACAATCTGGCGGCTTATATTCAGCAACAGGGGTACCAGGCTTATTCTCAATCGGAAAAGAACATCGAACAATCAGGCCGTTTTAACCAGCAGGAAAACAGAACTCCCCTGCCACATAAAAGCATAGCCTTGTTGGCAGGTTTAGGATGGATCGGTAAAAACAACTTACTGATAACACCCGAATACGGCTGTGCTATCAGCATGTGCTCTGTTCTGACAGATGCGCCTGTAAAAGGCATCAAACAAGAAATACCTTTGCCCAGGTGTAATGATTGCACGGTTTGCAGGAATATCTGTACACCACATGCCATAGTAGGACAGCAATGGCAAATTGACACCAACAGGGATGTTATAATTGATGTAAAACAATGCAACACATGTTTTATGTGTGTTGTTAATTGCCCTTACACCGTTAATTATATCAATAATTCATTACTTTAAATCATTCATTATATAGCTATTGACTGTCACTCTATGTTAATTTTATTAAAGCTTTGAACTTTTTTAGCTCTCTGCTGTCTTTTTATTACGATTGATAGTGCAGATGTAAAAAACTCGCTTACTTTTGCAAGTCTTTACGTCCTATTGTCAGATAATCGGAATCATTGTCAGTATATTAATATTGGCTCAATAATTGATATAAGAAGGACCATTAGATAGAAAATAATTACAATACTAAATTTTATAAGATGGAAATCGGAAGAAATAAATTTGTGACCTTAAGTTACGAATTGCGTACCAACGGTGTTGAAGGCGACGTAATCGAAAAAACAGAATCTGCTTCTCCACTTGGTTTTGTTTTTGGTGCTGGTAAAATGCTTGAAATGTTCGAAAACAAGTTAGAAGGATTGGCTAAAGGCTCAGCTTTTGACTTTGAATTAAAAGCTGCCGAAGCATATGGAGAAGTTAATCCAAACGCTATTGTTGAGATTCCTAAAAATATATTTGAAGTAGAAGGTAAGATTGACGAAGAGCTTCTAACTGTTGGTAACCATGTTCCAATGCAGGATGCACACGGTAACCGCCTTAATGGTTTGGTACTGGAAGTTGGTGACGAAAAGGTAAAAATGGACTTTAACCACCCATTAGCAGGTGATAACCTATTCTTTAAAGGCGAAGTGCTTGAAGTACGTGAAGCAACTGAAGATGAGCTTATGGAGTCATGTGGTACAAGCTGTGGTTCTGGTAGTGGCGGCTGCGGTGGCGGTTGCTCATGTGGTTAATCAGTATTACACAGTTAACGATATTAAAGGAGGTGACTAATCATCTCCTTTTTTTATACCTAAAGATCAAAGCAGTAGTTCCAATCTTACCTCTTCGATTTTTTATCAGGTGTGTGACGCTTTACCCTTCCTTTTAATTCATAAGCATGTTACGGAAAGAAACAGAAAAGAATGAATTTCAGGATATGTATTGAATGGCATCAATTCATCTTAATTCTTCACTCAGTAATACTTTGTAGTTCATTAGTTATTTCTTCAATATTAATTCAATTATAATTGAACAAACATTGAACGAACATTGAACGAACATTGAAGGAACATTGAAGGAACATTGAAGGAAATATATAAATAATAAGTTGAATGCAGGATACAGGATAGCTATCTGGGTTAAGGGTCTGTGGCAATATTTCAATATTGATGTTCAGAAAGGAATTACGAATCAGGTATTAAATTGATCAATTTCTGAAATTATCATAGCTATCAATAGGCAATTAGACACTCAGTCCGCTAAACATCTAAACTATTCATTCAATCCCCTTGGGCAATCACTTTTAAACAGCTATTTTTACGCTTCATTTTTTAACAAACTATAAATAAATCTCTACATATGTCTGCAAATTCGTTTGGCACCTTGTTTAAATTGACCTCATTTGGCGAGTCGCATGGTAAAGCTGTGGGTGGAATCATTGAAGGTGTTATTCCTAATACCATTATAGATGAGGATTTTATCCAAAGTGAGTTGAACAGGCGTCGACCAGGTCAATCGGCTATCACAACACCACGTAATGAAGAAGATAAAGTAGAGTTTTTATCCGGTATTTTTGAAGGTAAAGCTACCGGTACACCAATCGGTTTTGTCATTTGGAACAAAGACCAGCGTTCGAAGGACTATGGTAATATTGCAGATGTTTATCGTCCGTCACACGCTGATTATACCTACCAGAGTAAATATGGTATTCGTGACTACCGAGGCGGAGGTCGATCCTCAGCCCGTGAAACTATTGCCAGGGTGGTGGCTGGTGCCATTGCCAAATTAATGCTTCAGCAACAAGGCATCACAATACAGGCATTCACATCAAAAGTTGGTTCCATTCAGCTTGAAAAAGACTATAAAGAGCTTAACCTTGCCAATACTGAAAACAATATTGTTCGCTGTCCTGACGACGAAACAGCTGACAAAATGATAGCCTATATTGATGATATCAGAAAAAACAAAGATTCAGTAGGTGGAATCATTACCTGTGTCATTAAAAACACCCCGGTGGGATTAGGAGATCCTGTTTTTAATAAACTGCATGCCACCCTGGGACAGGCTATGTTATCTATTAATGCTGTCAAAGGGTTTGAATATGGATTGGGCTTCGGCTCAACTGCACTAAAAGGATCTGAACACAACGACGAGTTTTATATGGAAAGTGGTCGTGTTAGAACAAAAACCAATCATTCAGGAGGTATCCAGGGTGGAATCAGTAATGGTGAGGACATATACTTTAATGTCGCCTTTAAACCTATCGCCACGGTTTTGATGGAGCAAAGCACCGTTAACAAGAGTGGTGAGGAAATAAAGTCAACTACCAAGGGTCGTCACGATCCATGTGTATTGCCAAGGGCAGTGCCAATTGTTGAGGCGATGGCCGCTATCACAATCGCAGATCATTTACTGGTCAATAAAATGTATCGATAACTTAAATAAAGCCAACTCAAGCAGTTGGCTTCTTTATTAATAAGGAATTAGTTTTTTATATTTTTTATTGCGAAGATATGCTGAAATAATTGTGCGCGTATCACCATTATCATCAAACATCTCAATGTGGTCTTTAAATTGCTGTGGTGAATCAATACAGGCATCTTCGCCAATATATCCATAACCAAGGTAACGGCCATTTTCAATGACAACAAGGGCCATTTCATTATCGTTTCGGCCTTTATCCAATATTACAAGGTTATTATGACCATACGACAGTTTCTTAAGCAGATCGAGCACGCGGTTATTATAACTAAGATCGTCCTCCTCGCCTACACAGGCACCTTTACAGGTTTTTAACTGATATTGAAAGCACCCGTGGTTACCATCGTACAATCCACATAATTGCTGGCATAATTCATGCTCATCGATCCATTGAAACAAGCGCTCCCTGCCCTCCTGTATTGTATCAAAGGTGGCATTGGGTATATCTACACCATTATTGGGTTTTAATAATAACCTGATGTATCCTTTACGGTCGGTATAACTGTATAATCCTATTTTGCTTTTCGACCGACGCTGAGCACGGTTATAGCGTGGTTTTTCCTGCTTTATTTCATGCGATTCCTTTAAAAGGGCAATCAGCTCACTTCCCGTCAGATTAAAGCTTATATCGGCCGTATTTTGCTTCATTTCAATCCCCTTCTTGGTTTTAGGATTACCAAGATGCGTGATTATCCTGTTTCTGATGTTTTTACTTTTACCGATATATATTAGCTCACCATTCTCATTATGGAGGTAATAAACACCAGTCTTTGTCGGTAGTGATTTAATATGATCCACTGACAGATCGGCATGCAAACCATCTGCTGAAAATTCCTTGTAAGGATCCTCCGGGTTCAGTATTCCATTATTCTTCTTTAGCAGAATTTCAAATAGCTGAACAGTAGCCAGCGCATCACCAGCTGCCCTGTGTCGGGCATCGTTGCCAATACCAAGCTCGGGGCAAATCTTACCAAGGCTGTAGGAAGCATGCCCGGGCAGAAGCTTACGTGATAATTTTACGGTACATATAGTAGGCATATCGAAATTGTAGCCCAGATTCCTAAACTCCTCTTTGATAAAGTTGTAGTCAAAAGCAGCATTGTGTGCTACAAAAACTGCATCCTTACAAATATCGACAACATCTTTGGCAATCTGGTAAAATGGAGGAGCTGACTCAACCATTTCATTCGTTATTCCTGTTAAAGAAGTTATAAACGGCGGAATATAACTTTCGGGATTGACCAGACTAACAAACTCATCTACAACACGGGAACCATCGTGACGATAAATGGCTATTTCGGTAATTTTGCCATTCTTCATATTGCCACCGGTCGTTTCAATATCAACAATTACATACATGTACTACTAATCCTGCTTATTAAAGTAAGGGTAAAAGTACACATTTTAATTTTGTATCAATCAAAGCATTCCGTCATAAAACTCTTAAAACCCTTGTGTTTTCTTGGATACAGCAATATAAAAACCTATATTTGTGATACGATCATTGACAAAGACATTCCGCATCAGTCGTATTTAGATTGTTAAACTCAACACTAAAAGAACACCGAGTGACGCTATGTTTTTAAAGAGCGGGCCTCGCCCTTGTGGTTACTACTTGTAGTACGGAGGATTATCGATAATTACATGCACTCAAATCCTGTTTTCAGGAGTTTAAATAATCCCGGTTGATGCGGTTCCTGATAAAAAGGCGATATTCACTGAATATCGCCTTTTCTTTTATAGAATGGGTGATTTACAATTCCTTGCAAATCGAAACTTCTTTTGGAACACCAGAGGGCATCGCCTTTTAGTGTTCGAAAAGAGGTTTTATAAACGTATAGATCTATGCATCATGTAAATCAGCTCTCCTCCTTACAAAAAGGAGGAGTCCGGTGAGGTACGAACCGGGAGGTGGTTTTAGAAACTTTTGTAACAATTTTCATAAAACTCT
>NZ_JBNGPA010000054.1:0-22930 GCF_050589845.1 Carboxylicivirga agarovorans
AAGCTTTCAAGAGAATGTTCTCTTAGAGATATATTTGACACACACAAAGATTGGTAGATATGATTTTGATTTGCAGCTGATATGTTATCACGCCAGGCGTGATAGTATCGAGCTAAGAGAGACAAGACACAAGCTGTAAACAGTTTTTGATACTTAGATCTTAGTACTTGATACTAATAAAATATTCAGGTGGTTATTGCATCGGGGTTCCACCTCTTCCCATTCCGAACAGAGAAGTTAAGCCCGATAGCGCCGATGGTACTGCGTAGAAGTGGGAGAGTAGGTCACCGCCTTTTTTTAGAGAAGAGCAATTGCTGATGCAGTTGCTCTTTTTGCGTTTAATAATGTTATAAGGTACTCCCAGTGCGGGAGAGTAGCCCCGATAGCTATCGGGGGCCGCCTTTTTTTAGAGAAACCTCTTATTCATTCGAATAAGGGTTTTTTCGCGTTTAATATACTGTTGTAAAACATCTGCATTGTTATTTTTATTAATTCCAAATAAAAGCTACTTTTGAAAAAAATATAAAAGATGCAGATTACAGAGGATATGAAAATGGTTGATGTGGTGCAGCACGATATTCAACTGTTGGCAGTCATTCAACGATTTGAAATACCATTAGGCTTTAAAGAGCGAACAGTTGCTGATGTTTGCGAGGCCAACGATGTAAATACGGCTTTCTTCCTTCAAATAGCCAATTCCTTTCACGACAAATCATTTTTAAATTGGGAGAAGTTCAAGGCTTTTCCTGTAGAATGGATTATTACCTACCTGAGAAATGCTCACCGTTGTTATGTGGATTATCGTATACCACAGATTGAAAAGCAAATTGAGAGCTTTGAAAAGCAGGTTGATAAGAATGAACAGAATGTTAAGTTACTCCTGGGGTTCTTCAGGAAGTATATAAAGGAATTTAATACACACATTGAGCAGGAGGAAAACAATGTTTTCCCTTATATTCTTGAATTAAATGATCTGGTTAATAGCAAGAGTAGAAATGGGAAAACAAAGGGCAAAAGAACCTCTATAAAGGAATATCATGAGGAGCATAACAATATTGAAGAATCGTTGTTTGATCTTAAAAATATATTGCTTAAGTACTTGCCGCCGCCGGTAAACAATTGCCTGTACAATAACCTGATATTCGACATTTTTCGACTGGAACGGGATTTATTGGATCATGCCGAGATAGAAGAAAATGTGCTGTATCCTTTGGTGAAGGAAATGGAAGAGGTTTTATTGTCAAATTCAAAAGGAAACTAATGGTCAGGGTATTAATCGTAGAACAATCGCATATTATTGCCTTGGGCCTGACTACCCTGATTAGAACTTTTCAGGATATTGATGATGTAAGGCTTGTTAGTAATGAAACGGACTGTTGCAAAGTTACTGATGATTTTGAGCCCGATCTGATCGTTGTTAATACCTCTGTACTTGATCATGATAGTATGGCTAAGGTGATGGAGGTAAAGAAGCCTGAAGCCGTGGTAATGCATGTTTTTAATTCGTCGTTGCCCATGGGCTCTCCTGCCAATCATTTATCTATTATTGATAGCCGGGAAGTACTATCTGATAAATTTGAACAGGTGCTTGAAAAGCTGAGTCAGAATCGTAAGGAACTTGATACGGAAGAATTAAGTCCACGTGAGAAAGATATTCTTAAAGAGGTTGCTTTGGGCTTGACAAACAAAGAAATTGCAGAAAAGATGTATATTAGTAGTCATACTGTTATTTCGCACCGAAAGAACATTACACGTAAATTGGGAATCAAGACAGTATCGGGCTTAACAGTATATGCCATTTTAAATAACATTATTCAAATGAATGATGTATCGTGACAGATAAGGCAAATACAATATGCATAAACGACTGAGGATAGGACAAACACCTTTATTTACGGAGCGTCTGCTTGCCGCCTGTATTGACTTGTCAATCGTTCTTGGTTTGTCCTTATTTCCCCGTATAGGGTGGCTTTTCGGATTAATCTACTTCCTGTTTAAAGATAGTTTAGGCTTGCTTAAGGGGCAGAGTTTCGGACGGCGCTTATTCAAGGTTAAAGTTATATCACTTGAAGATGGGAACAATCTGACCACTAAACCTGATAAGGCTTTAATAAGACAAATAGTATTTTTAGTGCCGATTCTCAACCTGATAGAATTGTATTATTTTTTCTTCAGGGAAGAACGACTGGGAGCTAAATGGAGTTCAACAACAGTGGTAAAGGTTTAATGGGTTTGCGAATTAGGTAGCTGAATATAAAAGGTAGTGCCAATATCCTTATTGGTCTCAAACCAGATAGAGCCTCCACTGTTGGTCAAAATATTTTTCACAATTGCCAAACCCAATCCCATACCACTCGATTTAGTTGTAAAATTAGGTGTGAAAATTTTGTCCTTTACCTCAGCGCTTATTCCTCGCCCATTATCAGAAATGGATATCTGAGTGTGCACATCAACAACTTTGCAGGTAATTCGTATTACACCTTTTCTTTCTGATGGAATAGACTGAACCGCATTTTTAATGACATTGTTAAAAACACTGATCAGTTGGTCAGGATCTGCAAATACTATGCTTTCTTCTTTATTGATCTCGTAGATAAATTGAATGCCTGGTTCAGATTTCTCAAAAAGAGCAGAGGTGTTTAATAGTTTCTCAACAATATCAACCTTTGTTCTTTTGGCTTGAGGCATCTTGGCGAAGTCGGAAAATTCATTGGCTATTATATGCAATTGGTCGATTTGCTCAATTAATGTGTTTGAGACGCGCTTTAAGAAACTGTCAAAATCTTCACGTTGATTATCCCAGGCTTTGGTTAAGTATTGCACACTCAATTTCATAGGTGTCAAAGGATTCTTAATTTCATGAGCAATTTGCTTAGCCATCTCACGCCAAGCCATTTCGCGCTCTGATTTGGCCAGTTTCTCTGCACTCTCTGAGATTTCATCAACCATACGGTTGTATTCTTTGACCAATCGCCCCACTTCATCGTTGCCCTTATAGCCAATTTTCTGGTTCATCTTATCAACACGGATCTGAGCCAGCCTGTCCTGAATGAGAAACAATGGTCTGGTAATACGGCGCGATATTATTACCGCGACACCAATGGCGATTAAAACAAAAAGCAGGTATGCATTGATCACAGCAACAATCAGCGACGATATTTCAGTTTTGAGCTCATTGTTTCCGACGAAATAAGGCAGGTTTAAGAATGCCAGTACTTCACCCTTGTAATTATATATGGGGACATAGGCAGATGTAAAATGTAGCTTACCAATATATTCCTCATGTATAAATTCAGCTTTAAGCTCATAGGCTAACTTATAATAAGCCTCTGTATTCATCATTGTGCCTGATAAGCCCTGACGGTATAATTCAGGGCGGGAGGTGGCCAATAACTCACCATTGGTATTATATAAGTTGATATCAGAATAAAAGACATTGGAGAATTTTTGCATCAGGTATTGCAGATAATCATGCATGCTTTCATCCAATTTAGGCTCATTAACAATCTTCTGCTCCATTTCCTGAAGCACTGATTTAATGCGTTGTGAAAGCATTTGATTATTCTTTTGCTTGAATTGATGGATGGAGTAAAAGACTGAACTTACGCCCATAACCAAAAGGATGATTACCATCAGGCTTACAAATGCAATTTGTATCTTCTCCTGAATAGAAAAATTGGCTGATTGATTTTTATGCGTTCGTGTAATGAAAAATAGCAGTGCCGTTACAATGATAAATAATAGAGCAAAGAGTGAGAAAGACATTAAAAGATAGATACGCTTCACTTCAGGCCGGCTTAAGATCAGTGTTGTATTTTCTTTAAGCTGATAGACCAGGTGCACCATATTATCGTATCTGATGGTTGACTTGCTTCCAACACTTAACGAATCAAGGGCATTGGTAATAGGGTAACGGTGAGTACCATATTGCTTAACCAGTTTGCCATCGATGTACTTGGCAAAGGAGTAGTTTTTATAAATGGCATTGTTGACCTGTTGTTCCTTTCCCTGCAATAATTCAGGATAACCAAGACCAGAGAATATAGGACTTGAATTGATTTCAATGTATAGGGTTGTTTCCTTATCAGGATTATCCTGCAGGTACGGTATTTTAGAAAAATAACTTACCTGTCCATTATCATTATCCAGAAAATAGAAGTTCTGGCACGAGCCTACCAATTGCCCGCTAGTACTGATTAAATCATCAAAATAGTTATAGCAGTTGGTTGTAATATTTTCTGACTCTATATATAGTGGCGCATCTTTCCAGCAAACAATAGCTTCAATGTCATACCTTTTCCAATAGCCGTAAAAATAGGTTTTCTCCAGATAGTCCTGAATAACCAGTGCATTATCTTCATTACTGATTAATAGATTAATGAGCTTTTCGTCATCTTTAATTTTATTTTCAATCTCAGCCAGGTACATCTCTGCTACCAGATCCGATTCGCGTGTTAATTCAAATGACAGGTTATCAATTAACACCTCGCGGTTATTTTTATCTTTTTCAATATTGTATGAATAAAGAAGGAACAGGACGTAAAACGAAACACTAAAAATGACCCATATAAATGAGCTGTATGTAATACCATTGGAACGGTTACGATGTGCCTTGAAAAGAATAAATGCAAGTAAGATAAATAACAGGAAGTTAATTGGCTGGGCAGGCAACTGAAGTGCAAAGCATAAAGCAAACAAGACAATGTATACAATGGCACTTAGTAAAAGGAATGTAACAATGTTTAGGTGTTCCTTTATGCTAACGATAAAACGCTCAAATATAAAGATGATTGAGCTATAAAACAGGCATAGTATGACAAGCTTGTATAATGCTACTGCATTCAGATCCTCTATATTAAAAAATATGGATGCCTGGGATGAGTTAATAACGATTGTTTTTACAGCCGCATTAAAAAGGAGCAATAAAGACATTATCAGAGCAATGCGAAGTCCTGTATACAACCCTGTTTTGTATTTGTTGGCCGAAGTATGCTTCAAATAACAGGGTGTTTTATAATAACGATAAAAGCAAAATGAAAATGCCAGCAGAAAAATAGCAAATATAAGCAGGCTGCCCAGTGATGAAATTAAGTCAGAAACAGCAAAGGTCAAGGGAGAGAATAGTTCGTGCGATTTAAATTCATGCGGAATAGCAAAAAAAACAAAAATGAGACTAAGTGCAGCGAAGTAAAAAAAGACAGCTGTAAGTAATTGGTTGCTCCATGTTTTAGCCTTGTATTTTTCCAATACACCTATAGCGCATAAGATAAGAAGTGTGAAGCTAAGTATATAGATGATAAAAACCGTCACACTGATAGGTGAAATAATATCATGATTGTGATAGTTCAATGATAGAAGGTACTGGTTGTTGATATCAAAAATAAGATGTTCACTATTGGCTTTGTCAAGGCTGATTCGCGGGGTATGACTTATGCTGAAATCATTGGAAAAACGGTTGGTTAAAAACTTATTCTGATATTCGTATTGTTCTTTTATAAGTTTTATGCCAATTAGTGTAAAATTTCCAACTTTTACCTGGTGTTGCAGGTACCAACCATTGGACAGTTGTATGACGGAGGCTGTTTGCTGAGTCAGAATATCTACCGGAACAGTATGCGTCGACCACGCAACCAGTGTCGAGTCCTTATACAGGTAATGATGAATTTGATTGTCCGCCAGTGAGTCCATTGTTGACCATATGGCTTTTTCACTCCAGATGGTCGTGTCATTCAGGTTGTTAATATGATGGATCAGGTCATTCTGATTATCCCATATGCTTTGTTGAATCGAGTATGTATCAGCATCATGTGTATATGCATGATCAAAATGATACTCAATGGTTTTCCCAAGAATAATTAAAACAACGGCTATTATTAAAGAAACATATGGTTTGGGCTGATGGCGCGGCATAGAAAACAGTTTTATATACTAAAGATAGAAAAAATCATCGTTTTCAATCACTCATGATGATAAGGCTCGTTCTTTAAAATAGTATTGGCTCTGTATAATTGCTCCACAAAAATCAAGCGTATCATTTGGTGAGAAAAAGTCATTTTTGATAAACTGATTTTACTGTTGGCTTTAGCATACACCTCTTCAGAGAATCCATAAGGTCCACCAATAACAAATACGAGGCGTTTCAACCCTGCCACCATTCGCTTTTCGATCAATCGGGCAAATTCCATCGAAGTAAATTCTTTACCTTTCTCATCCAATAAAACAACATGGTCACCTGCCTGGAAGGATTGAAGAATAAGTTGTCCTTCCATCGTTTTTTGCTGCCTGGTTGATAAATTTTTAGTTTTTTTTAAGTCAGGAATAACCTTCATTTCATAGGGTAGATAATGCTTTAATCTCTTCTCAAAAATATCAATGCCTGTTTTAAGATAAGGCTCATCTGTCTTTCCAATCACAACCAAAACAACTTTCATGCGTATACCTCTTTTGTTTATCAATAATTAAATAATACTATAAAAGTGTCGTAAAATTACGCTAAACCTCTATTTTTGTCGTAAAAGTAATGAGTGATAATTGAAATCACATAGAATGTAGGAAGGAATAAGGGTAAGAGGGAATATTTATTTGTTAGGAAAAACTATTAAGGCTTAATATTTGTAGATGCTAAGCCGACAAACATTATATGATGAATAAATTCAAATACTTATTAGTTCTGTTACTTGCTTTTATATTGTTTCAGGTCGATGCTCAAAAAACGGCAGCATTGCCCGATGGAACAATCATGTTGGTTAAGAAAGCTGATGCTGAGAAATTATCCCAATCCTTCAATGATCGGATTGAGATTATTTTGCCTGATAAGACAGCCATATACAGTCGTAAGCAGGCCGAAATGGTTATCAAAAACTTCTTTAATCAACATTCTGTTACTGAATTTCAACTGATCCATCAGGGAAAAAAGGATAATGCATCCTATGCAATAGCCAATTACCATGCTTCCGATGGCCGGTTTCGCTTTACTTTTTTGACTAAGAAAAGAAGTGGTAAAATTTATATTCATCAGATAAGAATAGAACGACAATGATTAAGCAGTTAATCGATCAATTTATAGATATTACTATCCGCGAAGATATTGGCGATGGTGATCATTCTTCATTATCATGTATTCCCGAATCGGCCCAGGGTAAAATGTACCTTCTCGTAAAAGAGGATGGTATTTTAGCAGGTTTAGATATAGCTCTGAAGATCTTCAATGAGATTGATGAGTCAATAAAGACGGAAGTATTTATTAAGGATGGAACACCTGTTAAGGTTGGTGATATTGTTATGCATGTGAGCGGTAAAGTCTGGTCTTTGCTACAAGCCGAACGATTGGTACTAAATGTGATGCAACGCATGAGCGGGATCGCAACACGTACTGCAGAATATGTGGCACGACTTGAAGGAACGAATACACGCGTATTAGACACCCGTAAAACAACACCAGGCATGCGCTACCTGGAGAAAGAAGCCGTTCGTCTAGGGGGAGGTGTGAATCACCGCATGGGATTGTATGATATGGTTATGCTAAAGGATAATCATATTGACTTTGCCGGAGGAATAGAAAAAGCTGTTCATCAGGTTCAGACTTATTTAAAAGAAAAAGGTAAAGACCTGAAGATAGAAGTAGAGGTGCGCGACTGGAATGAGTTGGAGGAAGTAGTCAGAGTAGGAGGTATTCATCGCATTATGCTTGATAACTTCTCAATCGAAGACACAAAAAAGGCAGTTTCATTCATTGACGGACGTTTCGAAACTGAATCATCAGGAGGAATAACCATTGATACCCTGCGCGATTACGCCGAATGTGGTGTTGATTTCATATCAGTAGGGGCTTTAACGCACCATATCAAAAGCCTTGACCTGAGTTTGAAAGCGATGGATTAATACAGGATATATAATATAACAAAGCCCCCGGTCAATGAATTAAAACAATGATCGGGGGCTTTTTGTATGTTAGTGACAGTCTACTTATAGTAAAGTTTAAGCGTCTGTGGTTCGTCTTTAATAGTAAGTTGTATTGATTTCATTTGGCCTGCTTCACCCGTGTAGTTGAAGTTATATGATTTGTTTTTTTCAAGAACAAACTCAAGCACATCATTCATGTCCTGCGTTGGGCCAGCAGTTTTGCCACCCCCAACCTGATCTTTTCCGCAGAAGACATCAACATTAACGGCTACACGGTCATCGCCCTGGAATGAACATACATCATCTTTAAACATCATCACCTGCACAGCAACATGTGTTTCAGCGATCTTTTTAGCGGCTTCGGCTTCTTCATACAATTGGATATAACGTTCCGATACGTTGGCCGCATGTACATATTTTATATTTAAATCCCATACCAATGGAAAATACGTATCGCTTGGTTTCCATGAACTGGCATAAATGGCATGCTCCGGATTATCAGGAATGGCCTTGCCTGCATCGGCTAAAAACCAGCTTTTATTCAAGCCGCTTGGATAATATTCGGTGAAATACCATTGACCATCAATCCACACTTCGTTCCAGTTGTGGTTCCCTCGTTTGTCGTGCCAGTTAGGTGTACCACCAATTCGTGATGGAATACCAACAGCCCTGAACGCATCGGTTAATAAAATGGATAAACCACTGCATGATGCCATGTTCTGCTCTATGGATTCGTATGGGCTTTGATCCGGCTTCTTACGTTTTGTATTGTAATCGACCAGCAGCTCATCGCGAATGTTTTTATTCACTGAATCGATAGCTTCTTCAATTGTTTTACAATCCTTTACATAGCTGGCAAAACGCTCAAAGAAATCTTTGCGCCAGTTATCACGTCGTTCGTTTAAGCTGGCATAAGGAAGCACATCATTGAAAAAGACAGAGTCGGGGACTGCTCCCGCCCAACTGAATTGTTCACGGGCCATGAAAGCATAGTCGGTGTTTTCTAAAATAAAATCAGCTGACAACTCTTTTAGGTCACGTTCGGGCATATAGGCGATAAGGAAAGCCACAGCCTCTTTTTGATGAGCAGGAGCCGATTCAACGGCCTTTTTTATTTCCTGTGCATTTTCACCTGCCGTACTTATGGCTTTATCCAATTGTTGGTGGTAATGCTTCGGTACGTTTGGATATTTGTTACAGGCTGTTAATCCTATTATTACAGCAATTAAAAGTAATGACGTTCTTAACATGGTTCTTGTATTTTCGTTATTGCAAAAGTAAAAAACGCTGCATGTTTAAAGGTAAATCTATGTTCAGAAATGTGGAACATGTAATGGAGGCAATGGCAATACAATCATCATCAGATAACTTTAATTAACAGCACTGGCATTAAACAGCAAACCTCAGTTTTGAATTACAAAACTGAGGTTTGAAAAGTTATACTGAACACAGTCATTAGATACTGTTTATCTGTCCTTTTCTTCTTCTTTGAATTTGTATAGTTTATATATTTTTTCAAATATTTCAGTGTTATCATACACGCCAACAAACTCTTCAGCACCAGCTCCAAAGGCAAATACGGGAACCATCACAGCTGTGTGATCACCAACGTTAAAACCAGCTTTAACATATCCTTTTTCCACATTACCGTCGTTAACGGTCATACCTCCGGTTTCATGGTCTGCTGTGACAATGACAAGTGTTCGCTTATCTTCCATGGCAAATTTCAGTGCTTCGGCCAGTGCTCTGTCCATATCCAGTACTTCACCGGTTACATATGATGCATCATTCTGGTGGCCACCCCAGTCAATCTGACTGCCTTCAACCATAAGGAAAAACCCTTTGCTGTCAGCATTACTCAAAACCTCAATGGCCTTAGAAGTTGATTTAGTTAACATCTCGCCTCTGTCTCTGTAACCCGGGTTATGAGCAACAGCTGTTAATACAGCTAATTTACCTGAATTTACATCTTCAACCTCGTCAATGTTGTATGCCACACGATAGCCCTTTTCATTCAGTTCCAAAACAAGGTTACGGCCATCGACACGCTTGGTGAAGAAATCGGCACCACCACCGATAAAAACATCAATATCCGTTTCCAGGAAATCACCGGCTATCTCTTCGTACATGCTTCGTTTGGGTTGGTGTGCAATAAACGAAGCAGGAGTAGCATGGGTAATGGCAGAGGTGGATACCAGTCCTGTTGCTTTGTTATTACGTTCGGCATACTCTAGAATGGTTGTTAATTTTTCACCATTTACATCCACACCAACAGCGCCATTGTAAGTTCTGACACCTGTTGAAATAGCTGTTCCGCCAGCAGCAGAGTCGGTAACATAATTATCGGCACTCTGTGTTTTATTAAAGCCGATATATGGCATTTGCTCCATATTTAAAGCGCCATTAACTGTTATGCCGGCAAAAACCTGGGCAACCCCCATTCCATCACCAATGAACAGGATTATATTCTTAGGACGTTTCTTAAAACGAAGTTCATCATAATTAATATCCAAAACCTCGTATTTCTTTTCAATAGTATATTCATGCTTGGTATGAATATCTTTGTAATCTTCCTGCGCTATTACATGGGTTCCAATCAGGAACATGAAAGCCAGAGTTAAGATTGTTGCATTTTTCATGGGACTATTTTTTAAGTAGAATCTGCTAAAGAAATATATTTTCGTAAGAAAAACAACGTCAACTCTGGTTTGTTTAGTTATTTTATTCCAAATTCGGTTTTGAATAAAAAGTAAATCCGGAGTATCCGCATTAATACGTAAATAAAAAACTCATAATGGATAAAACAAAGATTCTATTTGTATGCCTCGGAAATATTTGCCGAAGTCCGAGTGCAGAGGCTGTCATGAAAGCTTTGGTTGATAAGAATGGAATAGGCAGTCGCTTTGAAATTGATTCAGCTGGTATTACCGGCTACCATGCCGGCGAGCCGGCCGACCAGCGTATGCAGCGTCATGCCATTAACAGAAATATTAGATTGACGAGCATCAGCAGACAGGTTAAGAGCCCTGATGACTTTGAGTATTTCGATTATATCATTGGAATGGATGATCAAAATATGGATGATCTGTATCATTTGTCTCCAAACGATACAAGCGAAAAGATCAGTAAAATGACGGACTATTGCACACAGCATTCCAATACATCGGTTCCTGATCCGTATTATGGGGGTGCAGCAGGTTTTGAACTGGTACTGGATATATTGGAAGATGCCTGTGCCGGATTACTTAATCACATTGAAGAAGATGGGCAATAAGATTTTCGCGAAAATAGAAGATACTTTACAATGTACCATCACTCAGCAGAGCATGGTGGGTGGTGGGTGCATTGCACAAACCAGTATTATAAGCACAAATCAGCATAAGTCTTACTTTCTGAAGCAGGGGTTCAGTGGCACAATGTTTCAGAAAGAAGCTAATGGATTAAGGGAACTGAGCAAAGCCGGTGCTATCCGTATACCGGAGGTGATATTGGCGGATCAGGATTTTTTGCTTTTGGAACATATTGAAACGGGAATCAAACAAGGCGGCTTCTTTACCAATTTTGGCTGTTCTTTTGCAAGAATGCATCAGTTTACCGGTGATGTCTTCGGTTTTTATGAAGATAACTTTATTGGCTCCACACCACAGGTCAATACTGCTATGGGTAGGTGGACAGACTTTTACTTCAGCAATCGTCTCTTGTTTCAATATAAACTGGCGGAGAAAAATGGCTATGGAGATTCTTCTTTAAAAAATGCCTTTGCTGTCATTGAGAAAAACATTGATAAGATATTGGATGGAAGCGATGAGCCGGCATGCTTATTACATGGCGACTTGTGGGGCGGAAATTACATGGTGGATAAAGAAGGGGAACCTGTATTGATCGACCCGGCTGTTTATTATGGTCATCGGGAAGCTGACCTGGCCATGACGAAATTATTTGGTGGGTTTAACAATGAATTTTACAAGAGTTACCAGCAAACATACCCTCTTAAAGATGGCTACGAATACCGTGAAAATATTTACCTCCTGTATCATGTATTGAATCATCTTAATTTATTTGGTTTATCCTATAAACAGCAAGCTGTTCAGCTAATGAATTATTATAAATAGCATGTTACGATCCTAAGCAAAAAGATAGTTTTGACAGTGGGTGTACCTGGCTCCCGTCTGGCAGGGACAAGCGGGATTGAGCCGATGTTGATGAGCCGAAGATGAATGTGGGGGAAGTATGATATAGTCTTGTGATTGTAGCTAATGCTTTAGCTGAAATATTTCTAAAAAAAAGGTGCTCACCACCACTAATGAACACCTTCACATACACCTACTAAAACAATTAGCTTCTTATTTTATGTCCTTTTATACCATAATAAAGGATATATAGAAAACATGGAATACAGATCATATAAGCATTCTGTGCGCCAAATACATCTTTTAATGATGCAAATGCTGTTGGTATAAGCGCCCCGCCCACGATGGCAATCACCATAAGGGAAGAACCTGCTTTGGTGAATTTTCCAAGGTCTGTCATCGCCAAAGGCCACAAGGCCGGCCACATCAGTGAGCACCCCAAAGCCATAAAAGCTATAAAGTAAATGGAGTAATCAGCCGGAACCACCACTGTCATTACAGAGCCAAACAATGCCAGGTATGCGCAAATACGCAATGCTTTATCCTGACTGATGTATTTCGGAATAAAAGCTGCCCCGCAGATGTAACCAATCACCATACCTATTGGAGCGATCCATGCATAATATTCGGCATTGGCCAGGCCAAGGCTTGTGGCATAATCAACCAGTGTACCTAATGATATGGTTTCGACACCAACGTAAAAGAACAAGGCCAGTACACCCAACAGTAAATGGGGGAATTGCCATACTGATGTTTTATTGGCGGCATAAGGGCAATCATCGGCACTGTCTTCATCTTCTCCTGTTGCCTTAACTTCTGGAAGTGGTGCCAATAAGGCAATGACTCCTAAGAGGATAAAGACCCCTATGATGATCATGAACGGCAGGTTAATATCAACCAGCTGAACCTGCTCAACTTCCTTTCCGATTACCAAAGCTAAAAACAAGGGAGCGATAGGCCAGGCCAGTTTGTTGGCTATACCCATTATACTCATTCGTTTTGCAGCACTTTCAATGGGGCCTAAGATGGTAATATAGGGATTAACAGACGCCTGTAAAAAGGTATTTCCCATACCACTGATAAAGGAAGCCACTAAAAACAAAGGCAGGCTTTCATTTCTCGCAGAAGGAATAAACAGGTAAAAACCAACGGCAAACATTAGAAAGGATAATGCCATGGTGTTTTTGTAACCAATTTTACCAATCACCAGCGAGGCCGGATAACCAAACAGTAAAAAGGCTGAAAAGGTAGCGGCCAGTACAAGGTACGATTCCGTTGATGATATCTTTAGCGATGAATTTAAAAGTGGTATCAGGTAACTGTTAATGCCCAAAGCAAAGCCTATTGCAAAAAACATTAAACCAATAATCATGATAGGAATCAAGAAGCTTTTCCCATCATTTCCAGTCGATTTTTTCATATGTAATAAATTTCTGATTTAAATACTGTACGCGCACAAATATACAGTTAAAAGGCAGAAATCTATCATTAGCTTTCGAAAATGGTAAATATATTTTCGTAAGGTTTAATAAAATAGCTTACGAAAGCTAGTTGCATTGCTCAGAAATAAAGCGAATTTGCTCTTTACAGAGGCGGGTCCTGAAAATTCTCTTCAGGCGATCGTTGTAGTATAACTGCCAGGCAAGAGCAATTTCTGATCCCAGTTTATTCAGTGCTTTTGGAAAGGCCTCCATTGGCCGGTTGGTACGTAAGGCTTTAACCAATGGGATACTGTCTCTTCGTTCCTGTTCATTGGAAAAATCCATCATTACATTGTAAAGCTCGCGTGAAGTAAGAGGTTCCACCTTATAATAATTGTTCGGATTAGCCTCAATCTCACTGTATATCAGTTCGTAGTCCTCCTCATCTGAATCCATAAAATCCATCAGGTCATCCAGTTCAGGTATCGCAATAACCTTTTTGGTTTGTCGCTGAATATACACAGCACGATTATTGTTCATTAGCTTAACCACACGCTCTATGAGTTCTGATGTATTCTTCATAACTGCACTATTAAAAGGTAAATCTTCCGCCAATAAATTTATAATATTCTTTCAACATTTGCATGCTACTATCATTAATTTAGATTGAATTTTGTCATGTTTAAGGCTTCGTTTTATCAACTATACTTTGGATTTTCGATTACGCTAACTATTTTTATAGCTTTCAAAAAATTATCAATCCAAAAGAATTGAAAGAAAAGAAAGCAATTGAAAAAGCTCGTACAACATCATATCGACGCTGATCTCATTCGTTCAGGAGATGAAGAAGCATTTGAAAGAGTGTATAAGACATTTTTCAATTCATTGTACTTTTTTGCCATTCAGTATGTCGATAAGAAAGCAGAAGCTGAAAACCTCGTTCAGGAAACTTTTTTATCCTTATGGCTCAAGAAGGAGAGTATAGAAGGTCAGTCTTCCGGATCTGTCAGATCATGGCTTTATACCACTTTGAAAAATAAGTGCTTAAACCACCTCGAAAAAGAAAGTAACAAACATCAGTATAATATCTATGAGCGCCAGAAGCAAAAGGTTAACATTGATATCCTTGAGCAGATGCAAATATCGGATGTAACCTTTACTGAAATTGAAAAGTTACTTTATGAAGCCTTGGAAGAAATGCCGGAACAATGTCGGCGGGTATTTGAATTAAGCCGCTTTAAGGGAATGAAAAATAAAGAAATAGCCCATGAATTAGATATTTCACTTAAAGCAGTTGAAGCCAATATGACCCGGGCATTAAAAGCCTTGCGTATACATTTAAAAGACTATCTCCCTCTTTGCTTTTTAATGGGCCTGATCTGATTTGACTTTTTTTTTATAAAAGCACATAGGGTTATTGATCCATCACCTGTCTTAGTATTCAGAAGCAGAATAATAGTATGAATAAAAGTATGATTTGGGAATTGATCACCCATCAATTATCAGCCCAAAAAGAAAAGGAAGTATGGGAACAAATCTATTCGTCTCCCGAATTATTGACCCAATATAAGGAGATGAAACGAATCTGGTCATTATCAGGTAACAACCAGGTGCTGCCCACTGAAACCATCGATAGAAAATACAAAGAGTTTAGCAAGCAGCATATGGGTCGAAACACTGACAGGAGATTGCTATTTACTCTGGTGAAATACGCAGCAGTACTTATTGTTGCATTTGCTTCTTCTTATGCCTTATGGATGCTTAATGATAGTCGGCAATCAAACTACCAGGCAGTCCATACTTATGAAACAGGCAACGGCAGCACTAACACAATTACATTAAGTGACGGTTCACAAATATGGTTAAATGCCAATTCATCCATTGATATTCAAAAAGCCGATAAACAGTGTGTTGAATTGAAACTGGAGGGAGAAGCGCTGTTTGATATCATTCACAATGAAGAACGCCGTTTTATTATCAATGCCCAGTCATTAAAAATAGAGGACCTGGGTACACGATTCAATGTCAGGAATTTTAAGGATGATGATCACATTGTTGCTACACTGATCGAAGGGGAAATCATGGTAAGCCATATTAACAGGCAGTTTAATGAGGTTTTGGTGCCTGGGCAGCAAATCAACTACTCCAAGGTCGATGGAAGGTATACCATAGAACACATCGATACAAGCTATGTTGGTAGCTGGAAAGAAAGCAAGTTTGAATTTGTTGATAAATCACTGGCCGATATTGCTCTGGATTTGGAAAACTGGTACGGCGTAAGCATTACGTTTAAGAATAAAGCACTGGAAAAAGAACGTTTCACAGGAGTTATTCAGAAAAGCACAAGTGTTGAAAAAGTATTGGATGTAATAGCTTATACGGCTGGTATTAAATACAGTATTAACCAAACAAATGACAGCACAGAAATAATGATTCAATAAATAAAAAGCAGCAGCCAGGTGGAAGCGGCTACTGCTTAAGTTTTTACGAAACTGCTCCAACAGTTTCATAACGTTTAATTATAACATCACAAATTTATGAAAAAAAAGCAAACTAGGCCCTGGTGGGAACATCAAGGCATTGGGAAAATTCTACGTATTATGAAAATTACGTTTGTACTCATGATCATCTGTGGCTTATCCGTTTCTGCCGCTGGATTTGGCCAGAATAAGAAGCTTACCTTGTCGGTAAAGGATGCCACATTGCTTGAGATATTCAAGGAAATAGAGGCGACCACCGATTTGGGTTTTCTATTTAAGAATGACCAGATTGACCTTAATAAAACATACTCGGTAAGTGCAGATAATGAAGATGTGCACCATGTATTGAGCAATCTGCTCGATGAGGCCGATTACACCTTTACCATTATTGAAAACAATGTGGTGGTGACTAAGGCGCCCCAGGCAACAGATAACAGCAACATCCAGCAGCAACAATTGACCATTAACGGAAAAGTAGTCGATGCCAGGGGGGAGGCCATACCCGGTGTTAATGTTTACGATAAAGCCAATCCGCAGAATGGCGTTATTACAGGCATTGATGGCTCATACACCATCACGATTGACAATGGCGATGCAGTAATAATGTTCACCTTTATTGGTTTTGATGCCCAGGAAGTACAGGTGGCCGGTCGTTCACAGATCAATATAACACTGCTTGAGGAACAAATAGGACTGGAAGAGGTAGTTGTGACAGGTTACGGCACTGTAGCCAAAGAAGCCTATACCGGATCAGCAGCCATTGTTGGTGCCAAGAAAATTGAGGAGCGTCCCGTTGCATCGTTCCAGGATGTATTAAGGGGTAACTCACCTGGTACCATTGTAACAGGTACAGGGCAGCCCGGGGCAATGAACAGTGTGCGACTGCGTGGTATCAGCTCAATGAACGCTTCCAATGCGCCGCTTTATGTCATCGACGGGGTTATCATGGATATTTCAAACATGTCGGGCAGCAGTGGTTATGCCACCAACCCGCTTAACTCCATCAACCCGTCTGATATTAAGTCAATGACTATATTGAAGGATGCAGCTTCAGCATCACTTTATGGTTCGCGTGGTGCCAATGGTGTTATAGTTATTACAACCAAGCAGGGACGCGAAAGTGATAAGCCGCAATACAGTGTTGATGTACAAATGGGGGTGTCTGAGATTTTCAGTGCCAGCAAACCTGACCTTGTGAATAAGGATGAGTTCATGGAACTGTGGCTTGAGGGTGAAATGCACTACCAGGTGCGACGTAAAACAGGCTATGATGATTTCTTTAGTGAAATACAGAACTTATATGCTGACAAAGAGGGTTACGAAGTGAGTGGTCGCAACTATTACGAATGGCAAAACTATGCCAAGCGACAGTTCAATAGTCACTTTAGAATATGGAGCCCTGAGAATGAAGATTATTACGATAATTTCTTCGACGATGAAGGTAATCCGGGAGAAGACTTTGATAAGCTGGCTGATACCAACTGGTACGATGAAGTAACACGTGTGGCGCCTTTCCAGAAGTTTAATGTGTCAACACAGGGTGGAAACAAGCACTTTAACTACTACGCGTCACTGGAGTATTTTAACCAGGAAGGTATTTTAATAGGTAGTGGATTAGAGCGTTATTCAATGCGTACCAACATATCATCAAAACCAACAGGAGCTTTGATACATTGGGGTATTAACAACATGGTATCCTACAGCGATCAGAGTGGTCCACGCTCAGGAGCCTTTGGTTATGCCATGCCGCAATACACGGCTTTGGCCATTGCGCCGGTTGCACCTGTTTACCTTGAAGACGGATCATACAACCTGAAGCTGCCTAAGAATGTCAACAATAACCAAAACCCGGTTGCCGTGGCAGAAACAAATGAATACCTGCGTCCTCAAACTAAGATATTAACGTCCGGATGGTTGCAACTTAATCTGACAGAGTGGTTGAATATTAACAGCCGTACCAACCTTGATTATACACACGCACGTCGCCGTAACTGGTACAATAAAGATTTTGGCGATGGTAAAGCTGACCAGGGATTTTTATACGAGAGAGACGCGCGCCGTCGCAAGTTAAGCAATACCACACTGGCCAACTTCAATAAAACATTCAACAGCGTACATTCTTTAAGCGGCTATGTAGGTGGGGAAGTGGAAGACATGAAGTACGAATACATTGGTGCAACAGGTGTTAAATTTCCATTTAACAAAGCACCGTATTTAAATGCTGCCGCTAAACCAGAGAGTGTTGAAGGTTCAGGTTCTGAATATGGTATGACGTCGTTCTTATCGGCCGTAAACTATTCATACGATGGTAAATACTACCTGTCTGGTAACTTTAGAAGTGACAAAGCCTCACGCTTTGCCGAGGATTACAGAAGGGGTAACTTCTGGTCGGTGTCGGGTGCATGGCGTATTTCTGAAGAAGGCTTTATGGAGAACCTGTCGTTTTTGGATAACCTGAAGATAAAAGCCAGTTTTGGTACCAATGGTACGCTTCCGACCGATTATTTCGCATGGATGCCTTTGTATTCATTGGGACAGGATTATGTGGAAGAGCCGGGTGCCGCCATTTATAATATCCACACGCCTGAGTTAACATGGGAAGAAAACGAGGTATTTAATATTGGTTTTGAATCAAGGTTATTTAACCGCTTAAATTTCAATGTTGAATACTATAACCGAACAACCGAAAACCTGTTACTGGACATACCGTTGTCAAGTACCTCAGGTTTTACCTCCAAACTGATCAACTCTGCAGCCAGCCTGAGCAATGAGGGTGTTGAAGTAGATGTTAATGCCGATATTATCCGCAATAATGATTTTAACTGGAATATCAACGTGAATGCAGCAACGCTGAAGAACGAATTTTCAGGTCTTGAAAATGATATTATCAGCAGTACGCAAATAAAACGTAACGGTGAAAGTTATTATACATGGTATATGCCCGAGTGGGCCGGTATTGACCAGGAAACAGGCGAGCAGCAGTGGTATGGCCGCGATGAAGATGGCAATGAGATAATAGTTAAGGATTTTGATGAGGCCGAACGTCGTATTTTAGGTAAAGCACTGCCTAAAGTAACAGGTGGTATCTCCAGTTCTTTTGCCTGGAAAGGTATTGACCTTAGCTTCCTGTTTACCTATGGCCTTGGTCACCATGTAATGGATTATACGGGCCGAACAGCCACTAAAAATGATGGTTACCGCGATTACAGGGGTATTGAACGCAGTCAGCTTGACCGCTGGACACCTGATAACAGAACAGGGAAAGAACCTATTCGTGTTAACTCGTCCGGTACATGGAACCGCTACCGTTCATCGCGCTATTTATATAAAGGCGATTACCTCAAGCTTAAGAATATTAAGATTCAGTATACCATTCCTGCATCCATAACTGAAAAACTTAAACTTCGAAGCGCCAGTGTATTTGCCCAGGCCGAAAACCTGTGGGTAACCACCGAACTGGATGGTTTTGACCCTGAAATATCATTGAGTGGTTATCGCAACCCAGACCAATATCCAACAGCCACCACTTATACTTTTGGTGTTAAGCTTAACTTCTAAAACCAGCAAAACGATGAAACAGAAAATATTATTAGTTGCACTATTACTTGGCTTGCTTGTGGCCTGTGATGATGTGCTTGACAAAACACCTTATACATCCGTTCCGACCGAAACACTTTTTGAAGATATTGAGGGAGCCAATATCGCACTGGTTGGTGTTTATAATTCATTGAGCAACGCCGATTACTACGGTCGCTTGATGTATGCCTTTGAAGGTTCCAAAGGTCCTGACTTTTATGTGGAGGATACCGGTAACCGCTTCCAGGAAGAAAACGGTTATCGTGAATCATCGACCCTTGACGCCTATGCCAATAATGCCTGGGATCAGATATACAGTGTGGTGATGCTGTGTAACAATATCCTGCATTACATTGAGTTAATTGATGCCGATGCCGATGAAATTGCCGCTGTTAAGGGACAGGCACTGGCGCTTCGTGGCTTAGCTTACTTCGACCTGATGCGCTTGTTTGCCTATCCGCCAACCTTTTCAATACCGGGTGGTGAAAACTACGATGACAAGTACAAGTGGGGTGTTCCCTTGATGATATCAAAGGAAGATAATGATGAGGCTGTTGATACACCTCCGGCCAGAAGCGATGCTCAAACCTGTTATCAACAAATAGTAACTGACCTGCAGGGAGCAACGGTTAACCTGGATGGTTTTAGTAATGGCACGTATTTTATTTCAGGTCGCACTGCCAATGCATTGCTGGCACGTGTTTATCTGTATATGGGTGAGTGGGACAATGCCATTGCCGTTGGTGAGCAAGCACTTGGCGGAAACAGTATGTTGTATTACGATGACTTCACAACCAAGTATTACATTCCGCTTAATAGTGAGAATCTATGGGAACTGGGTTACTCATCGACCGATAACCTGGGTTCCAACTCACTGAACAGCCTGGTGCGTAACCCTACCATTGACGAGCCTGGTAATCCTGATGATGGTGAAATTGCCGAAGATGTAGGTTATGCCGGTTATGGTGGTAATGTATACTTACGCGCTGTTTTGAATGAGGTGGATGGTGATGTACGTCAGTACTTAATCTGTAACAGTGAATTGGGCGATGATACAGGTATTCGTAAATACATAGGTGAAGGAGCTCATGCCGTTCATAATATTTACATGGTACGTTTGCCGGAAATATATTTAACACTGGCCGAAGCCTACGCTGAGCAGGGAACAGACTTTGGCAAGGCTGAAGAGTACATGAATAATGTATATGAAGCGCGCACAAACATGGCATATACGGCTCCGGCAACAACAGACTTGCTGATAGCTGATATACTGAAAGAACGTCGCAAAGAGTTGGTGTTGGAAGGACATACATTCTGGGATCACTTCCGCCGTGCCATTCCTTTTGACCGCGAACCGGAAGGCAATGTAAGCAGTGATGTTGCTTATATTGATTACACACAGCCTCAGGTGGTGTATCCGATTCCTATGAATGAAATGGAAGCCAACCCTAACATACGCGATCAGCAAAATCCGGGTTATGCACCATATGTAGCAGGCGAATAGGGCTTAAAGGTTTAGTTGTGTAATTAGTGTATAAACCGGAATAATATGCCGAAGAAGCAGGTGTGTGACCCTCTTCTTCGGCATTTTTCTCGTAAGCTCTTAAACATGTCAATCTTCAACAATTCGACAGTTAAGCAATTAGACGATTAGACAGTTTAGTAGTTTAGAAGTTGAATAGTTTAAGAAACCACCTCGTAAGCTCTTAAACATGTCAATCTTCAACAATTCGACAGTTAAGCAATTCGACGGTTCGACAGTTAAGAAGTTTAAAAGTTGAATAGTTTAAGAAACCATCTCGTAAGCTCTTAAACATGTCAATCTTCAACAATTCGACAGTTAAGCAATTCGACGGTTCGACATTTTAGTAGTTGAATAGTTTAAGAAACCACCTCATAAACCATTAAACTCATCAACTCATCAACAAAACATTACTTCTATCCTCATTTAATTCCTTTGCGCCTCAGCGTCTCAGCGGTTCATTTAAATCAAGTAAAAAAATAACAGTTATATTTCGCCTTTAAAATAAACTTATGAGTAGAATAGGAAAAAAGAGTGTCGCTATAATAGCACTTGCGTCACTGGTAATCATTATCGCCATTAAATACTTACCAACTTACTTCACCGTAGTTAACGAAGTTGAGTTGTTAAGCGAACAGGGTATATCCGACGGACCCTATGTTTTCTTTGATGATGAACAGGCTTCATTAAAGTGGATTAGTAACGACTCACTGTATACTAAAGATCTTGGTTTCGCTGATCATATTAAAATTGCCGGGAAGGTGGATTATCAATTCAATATAGAGCAGCTTCAGACTTTGGTATTTAATCAGAGTGACACCTATTCCGGTGTTGCCAATATGGCTGTGTTGAGTGATATTCACGGTCAATACGAATTATTTATTCGCTTGTTGAAAGCAAATGGTATTATTGATATGAATGGTAACTGGAGCTTCAATGATGGTCACCTGGTTATTATTGGTGATGCCTTTGACAGGGGCGATGAGGTAACGGAAACCCTCTGGCATATCCTTAAGTTGGCCGATCAGGCCAGTCAAAGCGGAGGTAGAGTTCACTACCTGTTGGGTAATCATGATATTATGGTGCTCAATGCGGATTTACGCTATATCAATGAAAAATACAATGCTGTTGAAGAGAAAACAGGCAGTTCCTATGACCAGCTGTTTGGAAAAAATACCTTAATGGGGCAGTGGCTAAGAGCCTGCCCGGTTGTACTGCGCATTAATAATATTGCTTTCAACCATGCAGGTTTGTCAATGGACATGGTTAACAGCGGGCAAACCATCAGTGGCATTAACAAGGCCTTTGCCACAGGTATTATCGACAATAATAAGGACAGCATTCGTGCTGATAAAGAACTGGCCTTACTGGCCCGTTCAAGTGGCCCCATTTGGTACCGTGGCTATTTCAGGGACACTACCTTAACTAATACCAGTATTGATTCCATACTGAATCATTTTGATGTGGACCATATTGTGGTGGGGCATACCTCTATGGAACGTGTTGAGGTGCTGTTTGATCATCGCATCCTGGCTGCTGATACTTCCATTAAGAAAGGCGAAAACGGTGAGTTGCTTATCATTGAAAACAATAGCTTTTACCGGGCCGGACTGGATGGTGAAAAGAAGTTGCTGTGGTAGAGCTTGCTATACCCTCGGATTCATAAATAATTGCGTAGCGCTAATAATTTCAGTAGAACAGGAAGCTATAAGATAGCTGTAAATAGCAGGCTGAAGGTCTGCGCCCGATAGCTATCGGGGATGAATAGCCCAGGGCAACGCCCACGAGTGTTCGAAAAGATTCAAACATTCACATATATAGTGTTTTGCAAGCTGTAAATCAGCTCTCCTCCTGGCAAGGAGGAGTACCTCGACGAAGGAGAGGGGAGGTGGTTTTAAG
>NZ_JBNGPA010000055.1:0-18554 GCF_050589845.1 Carboxylicivirga agarovorans
AAAAGTTTCTAAAACCACCTCCCGGTTCGTACCTCACCGGACTCCTCCTTTTTGTAAGGAGGAGAGCTGATTTACATGATGCATAGATCTATACGTTTATAAAACTTCTTTTCGAACACTAAAACGCAACGCCTTTGGGATCCTAACACTCATCAATCCGTTCTGCCATCATCAGTCCTCGATCCCCGGTCATTCGTCTTTTGTCTCATTTTTTCCATGATCCTTGCGTTTAATGATTTTGTGCCTAAAGCTTTCCACAAACATACTAACTCAGATAGCCCTGGTCAATGACAATGCATGCACTGTAATTTGGCAAAAACCATAAAACATTCAATATCTGAATGATACACCACAAAGCAATCACATTATATTAAATACCCTAGCAAGTGGACGTTAGAAAAAACAGGCTTTTTGCATAATAAACCCCAAAAAAGCACTTAAACCAGTCAGTTTTGTGATGTTTTGGACCCTTTTCGGGTCAATTTCGGGTCTTAAACGGTCCTTCTTCGGTATTTCTTCGGTAATTGTTCGGCTACGCGCGTAAGCGAACAATTACCGAAGGATTACCGAAGAACTGCCGACCAATTACCGAAGCGGGCTCGAAGGTGTTCCGAAGGTAATCGCCAGCAAAGTGCAAGAATTATCGACTATTTTTTAGAATGTTAGCTCACCATCGCACTATCCGGATAGCGATATTTAGTAATTTCCTATTCGTATTACTCTTACAAAGGTTCCGCAACAAACGATTTTACCATGATCAAATTACAGGGGTGGTCTATACCTGTTATGTTATAGGTGATCTTGAATACATAATCAATGTTACCCAGGGTAAAACATACCAGCCCGACATCATTATCCTTATTAATATTACTGACATCCAGAGTTACCAGGTATCCTTCCATTGTAACGCCTTCCATATATATGTTCTCAATGCCCTTAGTACTGATAACGATGGGCAGGGAGTTTTCCCGGGCAAAACAGGATTTAATAATATGTATGGTGTCTCCGTCAATGGTCAGATCATAAGCGGTATCATTAAATGTTGATGCGAAACAGGCATCAATTTCAGGGCTTGGTACTGAACCGTTATCATTGCATGAAATCAATGCGAACAAAGCATGAATAGTGATCAATATAAATAACTTTGCTATCTCTTTCATTCGGGTGTATTCCTTATTCATCTTATCTTAGGTTTCAGCTTAGGTGAATTATTTCCTGTGAAATCACAAAAACAATTTTATTCACGCTGGAAATATATAGCCTGTTTAATGAACAAACAATAGGTTTTGCGAGCCACATTCATTCTCGCCCCAGTATCATGAATACCAATAGATATCAACACCAACCAACCTTTTCGTCGCCCCTGTGACCAATGAACAAAGGGCTTAGCCTACCCTCGGCTTGCTTGATTGTTCTTTCGATCACACTCAACAGTTCATGCACACCAGGTCATGTCAATGATCGTTGGTCCTACCCTGACCTATACTTATCAATATCTGTCCAATCTATCTCAACATAATAAGGATATTTTAAATGATAATTATATTTTAGTATTGTCTTATCGCCAAAATAGTATTGTACCAGGAAAGAATGAAACATCTACGGCGTCATTAGACCATGAATAAAATCTATAACACATTAAATGATGACCAGACAAGAACAACTAGAATTTTGTAAAAAATGTACCAATCGGCAAAGCGATCTTAAACAAGGATTGTTGTGCCGCCTAACGGGTGAAAAAGCTGATTTTGAAACAAGCTGTGAACACTATAATCGTGATGAACATGTTAAAGAAACAGTTATTGAATCAGCTGATGAAACTGACCAGACCATCTTAAACAGTCTGGATACCAACATACTTAATAAACTAAAGGATCATCAGGACTTCTACTATGCCATTGTTGGTGGTTTGCTGGCCAGTTTTATCAGTGGTGTCATTTGGGCTGCCATAACCGTTAGTACCGAGTACCAGGTTGGCTATATGGCCATTGGAGTTGGTTTGATTGTTGGCTTTGCCGTTCGCTTTTTTGGTGCAGGTATTGATCAGAAATTTGGTGTACTGGGAGCTATCCTTGCTCTGCTGGGCTGTTTAAGCGGAAACCTCTTTAGCCAGGTGGGCTTTTTTGCACATGCCGAATCATTGAGCTACCTGGAAGTGTTATCCTACCTCGATCCGGGCACTATTATTTCTATCCTGGTTGAATCCTTCAGCGCCATGGACATCCTGTTTTACGGAATAGCCATTTTTGAAGGATACAAACTGGCGTTCAGGCGTGTATCAGAATTTGAGATAAAAATGATGCAGGAAAATAAATCGGAAGGTTTTCCGGCTAACTACAAACTACGCATGCCACTGGTTATCGTTTCCATAGTTGTTATGGGTGGTTTTTTTATTACTGTTAACAATGGAGTCAGTGGTTTTAAAACTTACACCTATGAGTCGGGCAAGCCCATGTCAGAGGGTGAACTTGTGCACAGTAAAGAAGAAGGAAAATGGACCTACTGGTACGAAAATGGGAATACACAGCTTATTGCCCATTTTAGCGAAGGCACTCCTGACAGTTTATGGCAATGGTTCAATGAATCGGGGCATATTGTACGTGAAGGTCATTACAAATCAGGTCTCGAACATGGCATATGGTTGAGTTACTATGATAATGGGGCTAAACTTGATTCGGGTCGTTATGAAGAAGGACGAATGACAGGCTGGTGGAAAAACTGGTATGAAACAGCACAACTGCAGCAAGAAGGCAATTACCTCAGGAGTCGTCAGGATGGTATTTGGAGGTCATACCATGAAAACGGACAACTTGCTTCAGAAGGTAAGATGGATAAAGGCATTAGCAGCGGCCAATGGAAACACTATTACAACAATGGTAAGCCAGAGAGCATCTTGTTTCATAAAGACGAAGAAACCGTTATAATTGAAGATGTATGGGATGAAAACGGCCATCAGCACGTAAAAAACGGTGAAGGTCATTTTAAATTGTTCCATTCCAATGGTCAGGTCATGACTGAAGGTCAGGTAAAAGAAGGTTTGCAAAAGGGCGAATGGCTAAGCTATTATGAAAATGGTCAGTTAAAAGAAGAAGGCGTTTATGAAGGCGATCTTTATTTGATCAATAACACCTGGAAATCAGATGGAACTGCCATGGTAGTAGATGGCAATGGCTATTACCAATCGTTTTATGATGATGAGATAAAGGTACACGAATCAGGGTCTATTCTTAACGGTTTGCGTGAAGGTAACTGGATATCTCTGTACGAAACGACACAAAGCACTTACCAGGAGCAATATTATAAAGCAGGTCGTCGATCTGGAGAAACAAAGATATACTTCGAAACAGGTGAGTTATACGCCATTGGAAGTATTGAGGATAACAAGCGCGAAGGTGAATGGACCTGGTATCATGGTAATGGACTGATTTCTTCGACCGCCAATTTTGTTAATGACAAAAAAGAAGGTAAACAAAGTATGTGGAATGAAGTTGGTGAATTAACGAAAGAGGAGTTTTACTCCAATGGTGAACTCACCGAAGAAAAGCTGTTTTAAAAAAAGCATTGTCTGTATCCACGGTGTCGCTATGGGTGTCGTGGATGCAGTCTCATCGCTCATTTCTCATCGCCCATCTCTATAAGCCCCTTTTCTTGGCCTCGATCCTGATAAACTCCGGCAGGTAGTTGGGCGTACAGCCCTTTGGTGCACGTTCTTCCTTATAAAGCCCTGAGTTTTCACCCAGTGCGACACACCTTTCACGCAACGCCACTTCGTAGATACCTATCCAGGCGGCTGTAAAATTCATGGCCCATTGTACTTCAGGTTCCTCCTTGATCAGGTTTTGCTCTATGGAGTCAAGCAGGGCCATTGAATTATCCGGCTGTGTTTTACCGGTCCATCTCAGTCGGCCCTGGTAATACCAGTAAAGGCGCCGTTGAACTGGCGATTCGCTATTGGCCCATGACTCCATCAAGGCAATGGTTTTCTTATCTTTTGTCAATTGATTGGCCAGTAACCAATCCGTTAAATGCGTTCGCTCGCTTAAGACATGTTTTTGTATATCAGCCGTCAGTTGATCCAGCACATCCTCCGTTAACAGCTTTTTGTCCATGATCAATATAGCCAGCTGCCGCGATAAAAAAGCCCCGGTCGACCATAGTTCCATGGCCAGTTGATGGTCTTTTTTTATTTCTTTAGCTATTTTTCGTATATCACCAAGTTTGGTTCCTTCACTGCTTAACTGTGTATGGATTTCCTGCGCCTTCGTTTTGACTGTCATAACTGCTGATCGTTTAATACTGTATTAACTGCTCACTGCTAATTTAAGGATTTATCTGCTATTCGCGATATCAATACACGTTTCATCGCTCCCCCGATAGCCACCCCTTAGGTTTGCATAATTGCCGATCCCCCGCCTTCCGTCATCAATCTTCTTTTTTTACATCAAAAATGATAACTTAGTATACTCTATTTAAATCACCTGACTCTAAACAACATCCATAATGGAAGAAAAATCAAACATTCAGAAACTGCAGGACTTTGCCAGGAAAACCGGTCGTGAAATTCACTATACTGAGGAGCAATACCCACTTCCGTCGTATCGTAAAATACCAAAGTTTAAGCGCACTGTTTATATCCCCTACGATGAGTCCCATGAAATGTATTTCGTTCTCTTTGGCGATCCCTATTACAAGATTACTGAATACACTGTTTTCTGCGGCATTTACTTTAAAACCAATATGCCTAAAGCATCCATACTTAATTTTAAGCGCAAAGACATACTGGATAAATTAAATCCCTTTTTGTCTAAAAAGACCATTAAAAGCGGGAGCCGTTTTTTCGATTCAAAGATTGTAACAGCAGGTAATGACGGAGCGATTGTCAACCGCTATTTTAAACATTCCGTTCTACAGCGTTTAATGATCGAAAGTCTTGACAGCAAATACTTTCTCAACTTCTCGATAAACGAAACAAATGTTGACTTTGTACCTGACCTGGCTGGCTCCTCACATTTTGCCCTTGTCAATCCACAGGAATGGGTATTGGAAGAAAGAACCATTGAAAGCTGGTTTCAAAAAATGAAACAGATACATGACATCTTTGTTAAAAAGGATGTGGTATAGAGCTGCTCAAATGTACATTTAAAAGCTCTTTTTGTCTACCTGAAAGAATGTTTGAGCGCTATACATTTGCTTTCAACAATTAAACAACAAAAGCATGAAAGAATTTTGGGATGACAGATACAGTCAGGAACAGTTTGCTTATGGCGAAGAGCCCAACTCATTTGTTAAAGATCAGCTGCCGTTGCTAACACCGGGAAGAATATTGTTTCCGGCCGAAGGAGAAGGGCGCAATGCGGTTTATGCTGCACAACTGGGCTGGGATGTATCGGCTTTTGATTTTAGCAGCAAAGGCAAAGAGCGAGCCGATCAACTGGCAGCATCAAAAAACGTCAGTATCAATTACCGCGTAAGCAGTTTTATGGAGGAACAATACGCTCCAGGTGAATTTGATGCCCTTTGCCTGACATTTGTTCATTTTACACCTGATATTAAGTCGGCCATGCACAAACGGCTGAACACCTATCTGAAAGTGGGTGGATATATTGTATTTGAAGCATTTAGCAAGGAACATCGCGAATTAAACAAAGTCAATCCTGCAGTTGGCGGACCTCCTGATACCAATATGATGTATGCTGTAAGCGAAATAAAGCGCGACTTTGACAACTATGAGCTTATCCTGCTGGAAAAAAAGATGGTAGACCTTAACGAAGGCTTTGGCCATGTTGGAGAAAGCTCGGTTATACGCTTTATTGGGAAAAAACTAAAGTAGTGTCTCCATGAAAAAAGAGGTTCAGCAATTACCGGTTCGCAGTTTTAAATCCAGTGGCCCTCAGGCAAGTAAATTTGAGATTGAAAAGTTAAGCCCTTTAAGCACTAAAGAACGGGTTGTTGTTGAACCCCACCGGCACGATTATTACCATGTTCAATACATACACAGCGGAAGCGGCATACACACCATTGATTTTAAACAGTTTGATATAAAAGCTAATTCACTGTTTTTCATCTCGCCCGGCCAGGTACACTCCATGGATCTCAGTCATGATACCGAGGGCTTTATCATTACCTTTGATTCAGAGTTTTATACTTTACACCACGATAAACAGAGACTGATCAACTTCCCCTTCTTTTATTCGCTTTACAATGAGCCAAGCATTTACCCCACCAATACAAGTGCCAAGGTACATGAGATAGCCGGGCAGTTGTATGAAGAATATACAGGCAATGGTAAATTTAAGGAAGATATGCTGCGGGCACATCTTGAAATACTGCTTATCACCGCATCGCGCATGTATGAGCCAAAGCCTGCCAACCCCATGCCTCATCACCTGGTGTATCAGCTCAGGAAGCTTGAACTATTGATTGACAAGCATTTTAAGGACTATAAGCTATTGGATGACTATGCCAGTATGATGCACTTATCGTCCAAACATCTAAACAGCATATGCAAAAAGGGCTTAAACAAGACCCTTACCAAGCTTGTACACGAACGTTTGTTGCTGGAAGCGAAGCGGCTTTTGTTATTTACCGACAATACAATAAACGAAATAGCATTAGAACTGGGCTTTACAGACAAATCGTATTTTATGCGCTTTTTTAAAAAGCATACAAAGATGACTGCAGATGCCTTCAGGCAAGAGAAATAAAAATTGTTAAAACTTATGACATTGTTGACGCTGTAATGATGAAAAAGAGGATGTCCAAAAAAGAGGATATTGCTCGCAAAGAACGCAAACTAAAAAAACGCAAAGCACGCAAGATATTGAAAAATAACATCATATACTTTGTTGTCTTGGCGTAATTCTTAGCGGCCTTAGCGTGAAACTTAAAATTTGGACAGCCTCTTATTATCCACTATAGTATCATTCCACTATGCGGACAAAAAGGATTCCCGAAATATCAATAAGTATTATTAATCTACAGCCGCCCCCCAGTTCTTATTGGGCTTAGCTCCCATTTCAAATACCAATTCACCCCCTTTCACCAGGTCATCATGGTGCAGGTAACTTAAGTTATAAGACTGTCCATTAAGTGTTGCCGACTGTATGTAGGCATTCTCCTTTGAATTATTGTTGGCTATAATGGTAAAGGTTTTGCCATTGCCCACATTGATAGCCACTTTATTGAGTACCGGACTGCAAAGCTGATAGATTGGGTCTCCCGGACAAGCAGGGTAGAAGCCCATGGCACCAAATACATACCACGATGATACCTGCCCGCAATCGTCGTTGCCCGGCAAGCCGCCCACATCATTAAAAAAATACCTGGCCAGCATATCGCGCACTACCTTTTGTGTTTTCCATGGGGCACCAATAAAATTATACATATAAGGAGCATGCATTGAAAACTCATCACCCACATAGTACATGTCTTTCGCAAAGAAATCGTCAAGGTATGCTTCCAGCTGATCTTCACCACCCATGAAGTCGGCCAGGCCAGCCACATCATGCGGAACCAGCAGGGTGTGATTCTTATAATACACCTCGGTATCATGCTCGGTACCGCGTGCCCATACACTAATGCTTTTATCGAAAGACGGTAACCATTCGCCGTTTAATTTCTTACCGCGTACCAGGCCGGTTTCTTTATCCAGAACGTTGATGTAACGCTTCGATCGTTCCATAAATTCAGCATGGTAATCATCCTTACCCAGGGCTTTTGCCATTTGAGCAATACAATAGTCATCGTATGAAAACTCAAGTGTACGTGCCACTGGTTCACCATAATAACCAAATACATCAGCAGGCACATAACCAATTTCATTGAAGTGCTCAATACCAACACGGCCCGAGAAGCCCCTGTTTCCTTTTTCAGTGGCATTCTTCAGCATGGCTTCAAAAGCCATTTCGGTATCAAAGCCCCTGATGCCTTTCACATAGGCATCGGCAATAACGGCATCGGCATGCGTTCCCATCATAATGCTGCGATACCATGGGTTTGGCCATTTGGGCAACCACCCTCCCTGTTGATAGGTATTGAGCATACCATTAATAACATCAGTAGTTTCCCGGGGCTTAAGTATCACCCATAGCGGATGTAAAGAACGGAAGGTATCCCATAAGGACAGATCGGTATACATAACACCATCATGAACCTGGTAGTCAAAGGGACTGAAGTATCTGCCTCCCTCACTTAAATTACGGGGATTGACAAAACATTTGGTTAAGGCTGTATAAAAAATGGCCTTATCATCTTCGCTTCCTTCCACCCGGATCATATTCAGTTCATCTTCCCACAAGTCTGCACCTCTTTTAACAGCCTTATCAAAGTCAAAATCAGCAAATTCTTCCTCCATATTGGCACGAGCCTGGTCTATATCGATCAAAGAAGTACCTACCTTCATCTTAACTTTTTCATTGGCTTTGGTTGCAAAGCTCACATAAACGGCGTTGCCATCTGCTCCCTGAAGTGCCATTTTAGCACCCTTGCCAGGATCTGCCTTTACCGGCTCCAAGCACCTTAAGTGCATTTCTGTTGTACTTGAGCCATCGTAATATTCAATGCGTATTTTGTATTTCTCACCTTCAACAAAATTTACCTTGTGAGTATTGGTACCGGTGGCCCTGTACATACATTTGTCGATCACCATGTCATCATTGATATACATGCGCGTTCCATCTTTGGTGGTTAACTCGAATACATGTTCCCCCGTATGTCGGGCAACAAAGGTTGCCGTATACCTCGCAGAGAAGAAATCAGCTTTAACGCCTTCGGCCGGCTCTTTTAACCAATCGTAGTTAAGCTTGCTATGGTTTACGATAACAGCGGGATCGCCTTCCAGCTTATCATTATTAAAGTACTCTGCTTTGAAACCATCGGGTACCAATTCCGGTCCCACCACATCGGGCAAGAGATCAACGGTATATACTTCGAATGGTTTATCAAATTTAGCTACAAAATGATTTCTGAAATGGCCAGCGATAACTGAATAGCCTTCAATTTCATTTCTTTCAGGCACGACCTTATAGGTGCTGGGTACATAAACTGCATCAAATAGAACAGACGAAGAAGCTGATTCGGGAAAAGTAAACTGAAAAAACGCCGTTTTAGCGCCTGCGGTGAACTCTGTTTTAATATTATAATCATCGAGCTGAACGGCATAATAATGTGGTTTGGCCACTTCAGTGTCATGGCTGAAATTGGACGCCCTGGCATCAGCATCCAACTTAACCTTACCAGTCATTGGCATGATGCACATGGCTCCCCAATCGCCAACCACAGCTCCGTTAGGATATCGTGTACCTCTGAATCCCTGTATTTTATCCTGATCATACCAATACGGAACAGGTACTGTTATAATACGCTCTGTCCATGTGGCAGTTTGGGGCGTCCAGTGAGTTAATGCGGAGGGGTAACCCACAATGGGTGAAACATAGCCCATGGGTTCCTCTACTTCAGTCACCGTAATATCGGCAATACTGGCGGCTGTTCCAACACGTGTATCAACATATTTGAGTACTGATTCTTTGTCCTGAGTATTGCAGGCAAACAAGCCAATGCTTAATGCTGCTATTAGAACAATCCTGTTATTTATAAGCTTCATAATCATATTTTATCTTGGATGTTATTATTATACAAACGCTATCACCAATACACCGGCAATTAATACCAGCATGCCTCCCACCATAATTCGTACAGCACTTTTATTGGCTCCTTTCCATTCTCCGGCTAATATGCCTGATACATTACCGGCTATAATAGCCAGGCTTTGCATCAGGGCCCATCCCACTGACGCACCCAGGTCGCCCAGCTTGTTGCTGCCCATACCATAAAACATGACACTACAGTACCATATTACGCCGGACAAAGCGGCCCAAAACCAATAAGCCGGTGCACTTTTTTTAAAGAGCTTAGCTGTTTTATTCTTTTGCAAAAGGTATAAACAATAAATGAAATTGGCTATAAAACCGCAGGTCAGAGCAATGCTCCATATGGTATTGGACGCGAAGCTTGAAGAGGTACCCGATTCGATGGCTTTCAGTTGCATGGGCTCACCAAAAACGAATGCAAAGTTGACCATTGGGCCGAATATACCCGCCAGAATACAGACTATTATACCCAGGGTAAATGATTTGCCTGATGCATCGGATGACTCATTTTGCCTGGCATCTTTTTTACTGCCGGCGATAGAGACGATGACAATACCGACTAACAAAATGGCTACTCCCAGTATGATCTGCAAACCACTTGGTTCAAGCAGGGCTGCAGGATCTTTATATACAATCGGCATAATGGTTCCAACCGAATTGATCAGACCAAGCATAATTGGCAAACTAAGCGATACACCCAGGTAATGAATACCACGACCAAATAGGATAGCACCTATACCCCATATGGTTCCAAACAAGGCAACTAATAACACATTGTCCATCGAATCAGCGTAGATAGAGAACAAATCGGGTACTGTGATCAGTGACACGATCCATGGTGTTACCAACAGTGCAAAAACAGTCCAGATGATCCAGTTATTTTCCCATTGCCAACGGGTATTAAATTTAAAGGGAATGGCAAAGGTACCTGAAAAAGTACCGGCCATAACGACAAGGAGCATACCTGCGCTTATATTAATCTCCATATTATTGAATTTAACTGTGTTTAGTTCCGATATTTATCGGAATTATTTGTTTAAAAGTGTATTGACCTGTTTTCTTAAATCGGCTATTTGCGCTTCATTCAAATAATGAAAGTCATAATCTCCATCGGGTAATGGCAAATGTGTATTGGCATCTTCAATGATGAGCACTTTAGCGCCTTTGTACATCGCAATGTTATGCCATACATTTTTAGGAATATTATAAGTAATACCCGGCTGCATTAGCTGAAGGTCATATGTGATTGACTCTCCATTAATTTCGGCTGCAATTAATACAGCCTGACCTTCAACCAGGAAAAAAGCCTCGTCAGTTAAAAAATGAACATCCAGACGCTCAATGGCATCCAGCTCCTCTTCAGGAGCATGGTTTAGCTGTGCCACCTGCCATTTCGGTGTTATCAGAAATGGATTATATCCCTCTCCCTTGTGCGAATACGTATCTATCATCATGTGTGTGTTAGCTTTCAAGAATGCGATCAACCACCAACTGCCTGAATTCAGGTGTCAGCATCGAAAAATAGGCCGTGAACCCGGTAATACGAACCACCAGTTCAGGAAACTTAGCCGGATCTTTATGCGCCTCCAGGACTTTTTCCTTATCCATGATGTTCACGTTGATCAGTGTTCCGCCCATCTCAAAGTGTGCTTTAATGATGGAACCAATTAATTCGGCATGCTCCTCTTTGCCCAGACCTGGATCGAGCTCCCACTGCATGGGTGCAGTATTACCGTAGCCCGGTTGAATACGTGCAATGGCGCTTGCCATAGCCAAAGAAGCTGCATCAGCAGTAAAACCAGGATTGGGATTTGCGCCGTGCGAAATTGGCATTTTGCTCTTGCGTCCGTTTGGTGTCGCTCCCAGCGCCTTACCAAAACCAACGGTATTGGCCCATGAGAAAAAGCCAGGAATAAATAAATGTCCCTTTTCTTCTTCTGTCTCCTGACGAACAAGCGCAGTAAACACGTCTTTAATTTTATCGGCCCAGGCATCAGCCAAAGAATTACCCTGACCATAGCGCTCACTGTTTTTTAGTAACAAACGTATTCGCTCGCCTTCAGCCCCTTCAAAATCGTCTTTAAGGTGATAGTCCACCTCATCCCAGCTAACCTTTTTCTCCTGCTCGATACGCTGTTGCAAAGCCGCCATTGAATCGGCCACCACGGCCAGTCCTGCACCATCGATAGACAGGTTATAGTATTTGGCACCTCCATCGGCCACATCCAGTCCTTTCTCAAGCGGACCATGGCTCAGCAGATTCAGTATCAATTCTGGTTCATTGTATTTCTGATATTTCAGGTGATGACGAATGCCATCGGCAGCTGTATGAACAGCGATGGCCAGGTGGGTCTTAAACCGCTCCCACAAGTCCTGACTGCTATTCTCTTTTGATTCATCAGCCAGCATCTCGTTATAGGCGACTTCAAATACCCTGGCCATGTTTACTTTCACCAGGTCATTCATGGTGTACTCCTGCCCCGGCAGTGACATCCAGTTACAACCGACAGCGATACGCTGTCGTGCGGTAGCCGCATCAAAACCATTCTTCATAAATCCTTCAACCAAAGCCTTGTCACCCGAGAATCGTGGCCAGGCATTTTTATTCTTTATCAGGTAAGCAACCGAACGCCTGAACAATTCCTGATCCATACCATCGTGCACACGCACAGTGATGTTCAGTGATGTATTGATCTTATCTCCTGCTTCCAGTATCAGGTAAGAAATATCTGAGGCCTGCTCATTACCATCCTTATCAGGTCCTCCCAACTGCCAATATATTGGATCGTTAATGAGGAAACAGGCTAAATAATAAACGGCCTTATCATGATTAATTCGTCCTTCAGCCAGATCCTTCTCATAAAAAGGTTGTAATAGTGTGTCTATTTGGCCACCTGCCCCATCCCTGTTATAGGTACGCGATGCCAGGTGATACCAGATGATCCACTGACATGCTTCACGCAGTGTTTGAGGTGGTGCTGATAATATATTCTTATTAACCTGAAGCATTTCCTCCAGGTTGGTTTTCAGTTCAGGATCGGTTTCGGCACCGATCATACTTTCGATCTCTTCTATATGGTGGCTGATCCACACCTGTATACTTCTTATCGCGCGCTCATGGGCATCGTAGAATTGTTGTTGATCTTCAGAGGTATTAAGTGTACGATACCTTTGAATCTTGTCAAGCAGTCCTCGCCATCCTAACTTAACACCCATTTGATAGTCAGGTGCAAAATGCGCATCATCGCCAATTCCGCATATAATATCATACTTATCAATATTATCCTGCAAATGCGTGTAAGGATAATCAGGATTCCATTTATTAGCACGCATACGTGACATGAAATACATCCAACGGCCTGCAAATGCGTCATTGGCATCCACATATACCGAATGATTTTGCATGAGATCGCAAAAGTTATCGGTCCACCCATCAAGACCATAAAACGAACCATCAGGATGATTAGCTTTACTTTGCCAGCCATCTTCAGGTGGTGCAATGCGTCCGTAATCATCTTCATCCAGCAATCCTTCAACCTTGATCTTGTTTTGGGTTTGCTCCAACTTCCTTTTTCTCAGTGCCTGCAAACGCTCCTGATATTTAAATTCTTTGAGTGGTTCCATAATTACACAAGATTATATTTCATTAATATGTTTTGATATCTTTTTAAATCCCGCTCACCTAAGGCTTTTACATGTTCGAAAGGATTGGCAAGCCCCAGGTTATTGTATTTTGAATCTGCCAGGGGATGAAAAGGCAATAATTCGAACTTCTGCACATGTTTTAAACCAGACACAAAACCGGCAATGGCTTCAATGGCATCATGTGAGTGATTGACTCCCGGAACAAGTGGTGTACGTATGCAATAAGCTTTTCCTGTTTTATCCAGTTCCTGAATATTACTGATAACAACCTCATTGCCGACTGACGTCCACTTTTTATGCGATACATTATCCATTACTTTCAGATCGGCCATGACCAAATCTACGTAAGGCAATAATTGTCGATAGTTATCCCAGCAGGCCAGCAGGTTTGTTTCTATGGCTGTATGTATTTTAGCCTCTTTAAATAACTTCATACATTCAGTAACAAAGTCTATTTGCAGCATAACTTCTCCGCCCGAAAAGGTAACACCTCCACCCGACTGCTCAAAAAACACCTTGTCCTGCATCACTTCTTTAAAAAGCGCCTGTGGTGAATAATCACGACCAATGGAATTTAAGGCATCAGCAAAACAGGCATCAATGCATTTAAAACAGGCTGTACATTTACTTTTATCAAATTGCACTGTCCCCGCATTAAGGCGTAAGGCCCCGGTAGCACAATGAGGCAAGCATTCCCGGCAGTTAATACACTTATCAGACAACCATTCCAATTCTTTTCCAGGAGAGAAAGTCTCAGGATTATGACACCATCGGCATCGCATGTTACAGCCCTTAAGAAAAACCGTAGAGCGTATTCCGGGCCCATCGTGAATGGACATTCGTTGTATGGTTGTAATTCTTCCTTCCATTGATCAATTAGCTTGCTACAAAACTATTAACACTCTGTGGATGCAGAAAAAATTACTATTGATGAGCAGTGGCTATAAATTGCCCTATGACGATATCGCTTGAAACTGACGGTGTTTTTTTAGAGACATTGTCGGGCTGTCGGGCAAATCACAGGATAGCTTGGTTTAAGTGGAAGGGTGTTCCGTTTACCGACGGAAGAATGTTCCGCTTACCGACGGAAGAATGTTCCGCTTACCGACGGAAGAATACTCCGCTTACCGACGGAAGAACACTCCGCTTACCGGCGGAAGAGTGCTCTGTTATATTTTTTAAATTTCACCTTATACCCTCTACCTCCTCCAGGCGACCTAAAACACTTTATGGTTTTTTTTGCGGTATTGAACAGGGGTTTGTCCAATGTGTTTATTAAACAAGCGATAGAAGTAACTGATCGACTCAAACCCGCAATCGAAACAAATGGTTTTAATGGATGAGTTGGTCATGATCAGCTGCCTGCAGGCGTATTGCAGGCGTGCTTTTATAACCGTTTCGGTTAAGGTTTGCTTGAGATGCTGTTGCAGTACCCGGTTAACATGATCGACTGAACGCTCGGTGAGTGCTACGAAACCCTGGATCCCATCTTTAAACTTCTCGGGTGTATTATAGTTATCCAGTGCATAGGCCAGCCAATGCGGTATATGGAGCTGACCAACCTGTAAGGTATTCAGGAGGCGAAAAACATGGATCATTATATAGTCAAGGTGTAAAAAATCACGCGGCTGACTGATCAGGCGATCAGTAATGGCTGATAATTCGTTTAGCTGATCGCTGTCTATCTGTATAAGAAATGGCAAATTATCATTCGTCCAAAAGTAAGCATCCGAGTCAGTAAAATACCGCTCTTTAAAATAATCCAGGCTCTCTTGTCCAAACGCTATATTGGTAACGACGAGGCTTTCATGATTTTTATCCAGGCGAAAGGTATGTTCATCTGATGGACGGATCATACACAGATGCCCTTTACTGATCGGTAATTCATGTCCATTTATAATATGCATGCCCCTGCCTTCTTTAATCCAGAACACTTCGGCAAAACCATGATTATGCAGCTGCAGGTCGTCGTGCGAACTGATGGTTGTGCGCGCTACATGAAAAGCTTCACTGGGATCATTAATAAAAGTGTCTAACTTAAAATGAGCGTTGTTCATCGGATAATAGTATTGCTTACCTGGTATCAAAAATAACTCAAAATAGTTAGTAACACTTGAAGAATATGGAATATTGACAGGATTGGAAGCAGGTATTCTCAACATAGCATCACCGGCACAGGGCTGCTATATCAGACTGATACATAAAAAAACAGACGGCTATACCTGCAGCATGGTGCATTTTTAAAAACACATAAATACACCTATTTGAATTTATGGCAGCTATTAAAGTCATGGACATTTAGGAAGTTTGTATATCAATATTATCACTGTGCAACAGCACTGTTTACCTGGATTTCGATGACACTGAAAAAACAAGATAAAAGACATCCTGCTCTTTGGATACCAACCGTTTATTTTGCTATGGGCCTGCCTTTTGCGCTGGTCAGCATGGCATCTGTTCTGATGTATGAAGACCTTGGCGTAGGTGATGCGCAGATTACTTTCTGGACTGGGCTTATCACTTTACCATGGACTTTCAAACTCTTTTGGAGTCCCTTGCTGGAGATGTTTAAAACAAAAAAGCATTTCGTATTAATTACACAATGGATAACAGGCATATCATTAATGTTTGTGGCCTTTTCGCTTCAGCTACCATCCTTCTTCCAATATTCCATAGCCTTTTTTGCCATATTGGCATTTAGTGGTGCCACCCATGATATTGCTACTGATGGTGTGTATATCAACGCGCTTTCGAGTGAAGATCAGGCCAAGTATATTGGTTGGCAGGGAGCAGCCTACAACATTGCCAAGTTTCTATCGATGTCGGGCTTTGCCTACCTGGCAGGCGAATTAAGTAAAACGATGGGCCCTGCCACTGCATGGATGTGGGCCATGGCGGCTTGTGGCATCCTTATGATCGTTTTAGGATTTTACCACTTAAGGGTCTTACCATCGGGAGGCAGCTCTGAGCATAAGGTTTCAACACTTAAAGAAGGCTTCAGCACATTGTTTGAGGTTATTCGAACCTTTTTTCAGAAGAAATATATCATCTGGCACATTGTATTTATCGTTCTGTATCGATTTGCCGAAGGATTGGCATTGAAGATAGTTCCATTGTTTTTAAAAGCGCCTATCGCTGAGGGTGGACTTGGCTTTGACACCTCAACGGTTGCATCGGTATATGGAGCAGGCAGTATTTCTTTTGTTGCAGGCTCTTTACTGGGAGGCTATTTTATTTCAAAGCGCGGTTTAAAACGTTCGTTAATGTACCTCGCATTGGCTTTTAATATACCCTTTGTCTGTTACTTCCTGTTATCGCTCTTCAGGCCTGAAAATATCAGCTGGGTGTATGCGTCGGTTTTAACCGAATGGTTTGGATATGGATTTGGCTTTGTTGGCCTGATTCTGTTTATGATGCAACAAATTGCACCGGGAAAATACAAGATGGCACATTATGCCTTTGCATCAGGTATCATGAACCTGGGTATTATTCCTTCGGGCATGTTTAGCGGACAAATGAGTGATTGGTTAGGCTATAAAGTATTTTTCATATGGGTTTTGGTTGCTACAATACCTGCCTTATTAGCTGCTAAATTCGTACCTTTTATCTATCCTGATAAAGAAGGTAGTGAGGAATGAGACTACGATGGCTATCGGGGGAGACAGTTAGTCGATTAGACAAAAGAAGAAATAAAAACATCATTATCATGACACAAAATATAACTCCAATTCCTTGGGAAGACAGGCCGGCAGGCAGTACTGAAGTAATGTGGCGATACTCAAAAAATCCGATCATTGGTCGTTACCAGATTCCATCGTCCAACAGTATTTTCAACAGTGCCGTTGTGCCTTTTAAAGATGGCTTTGCAGGCGTTTTCCGCTGTGACAACAAGGCAGTGCAGATGAATATTTTCGCCGGATTCAGTAAAGACGGTATCAACTGGGACATTGAGCACGAACCCATTGTGATGCAGGCCGGCAATACCGAAATGATCGACTCGGATTACAAATACGACCCGCGTGTTTGCTTTATTGAAGACCGCTATTGGATAACCTGGTGTAACGGTTATCATGGTCCTACCATTGGCATTGCTTATACCTTTGATTTTAAGGAGTTTTTCCAATGTGAGAATGCCTTCTTGCCATTTAACCGAAACGGCGTGTTATTCCCGGAGAAAATCAACGGTAAATACTGTATGATGAGTCGACCGAGTGATAACGGGCACACACCATTTGGTGATATCTACCTGAGTTACAGTCCTGACATGAAATACTGGGGCGAGCATCGCTGCATGATGAAAGTAACGCCATTTGAAGACAGTGCCTGGCAATGTACCAAGATAGGTGCCGGTGCCGTGCCGATCAAAACCAAAGATGGCTGGCTGATTTTTTACCACGGTGTTATCAATACCTGTAATGGTTTCCGCTATTCAATGGGTGCCGCTTTATTGGATCTTGAACAACCTGATAAAGTGCTTTACCGCACGCAACCTTATTTATTAGCCCCTGCTGAGATGTACGAATTAACCGGTGATGTGCCGAATGTGGTATTTCCATGTGCGGCCTTGAATGACGATGAAAAGGTAGTGGTTTATTACGGTGCGGCCGACACCGTTGTTGGTGTGGCCTTTGGTTACCTGAATGAGATCATTGAGTTTATAAAGAATAATTCATTATAGAAATAGACAGTCTGACTCCCGATGGCTATCTGGGCGTGGTCAAAAGGAAGAAATCCGTGGTTTTAAAAGAAGTAGAGTATAATACAAACCAATGATTTAGATAAATAAAAAAAGGATGACCACGAATTACACTGATTACACGAATTGTGCAATCGCTACGCGATTACTATGGCGCAGCCATAATCTGTGTAATCTATGTAATCCGTGGTTATAAAAGATCAATTCCGCAGGAATTAATTCGTGTACCCCGATAATCAGCAGGGTGTGTAATCTGTGGTTTAAATATATAGGAACTGTAAATCAATTAATCAGTTCGACAGTTTATCAGTTCGACCAATAAACTCATCACATATTATTTATACACAATCGGGTATTTGCTATGCCGGTGCATGGAACACAAATGCATCGAAGAACAATTGCTGTTGCACCGGATTGATGGGCGTTGGGTAACCCGGGGCGTCGCTGCGCTTTGCCTTTTAGTGTTCGAAAAGAAGTTTTATAAACGTATAGATCTATGCATCATGTAAATCAGCTCTCCTCCTTACAAAAAGCTACTCTTTATACGCATTATTGTTAAACACATA
>NZ_JBNGPA010000056.1:0-18195 GCF_050589845.1 Carboxylicivirga agarovorans
GGTGGTTTTAGAAACTTTTGTAACAATTTTCATAAAACTCTTTGATTTCTGCAATTATAACATTGGGGTGTTCAAATACCATAAGATTTTCGTATTGTAATGTTGTAATACCCATATTACTAAGATTCCTATCCCTAAGTCTGTCATATTCCACATTATAAACATGGTATTCCCCATCTAATTCGATAGCTAGCTTTAATTGAGGACAATGAAAATCCAGAATGTATTGCCCAATAGAATGTTGTCGCCTATACTTCAGATTGCATATTCTTTTTCCTTTAAGGTAATTCCAAAGTTCACATTCCGCTGGAGTTGCTCTGTTTCTCAATAGTTTTCTCCTATAAAATCATTTCTGGCCGGTTACTTTTCATATCTTTCTTATATTGTTGAAAACTAATTTATAAAAAAGACTTAAAACCACCTCCCCTCTCCTTCGTCGAGGTACTCCTCCTTGCCAGGAGGAGAGCTGATTTACAGCTTGCAAAACACTATATATGTGAATGTTTGAATCTTTTCGGACACTAAAACGCTTTGCCCCGGGCTATGATGTGGCAGACCTAAAGCCTGCTATTTACAGCCTGGTAATGAAATCCGTAGGATTTAATCCCTGTAATCGCTACGCGATTAGATAATCTGCTAAATCCGCTAACCCCGATGGCTATCGGGGCGTGGTCAAAAGAAAAAGAAACGGTGGTTTCAAAAGATGTAAAGTATAATACAAACCAATGATTTAAGTAAATAAATAAAAAAGGATGAACCACGAATTACACGAATTGTGCAATCGCGTAGCGATTACTATGGCGGAGCCATAATCCACTTAATCCGGTTACCCCGATGGCTATTGGGGCGTGGTCAAAAGAAAAAGAAACCGTGGTTTCAAAAATCATTTTCTTAGGTCATCAATTCAACACCTCAAGCTCCTCCCTACTTCTTCAAAGCGGCTTTGGTAAATATATATTCAGGAATTTCGCCATTGAATTCAATACTGATGATTTCCCAGTCGGTTCCCTCGCCTTGCTTGAGAACGTCTTTAAAATTTAGTTTCATGGGAAACCAACGTCCATCGATCTTTTTAAAATTACCCAAAGTGGTGCGTTTTAATAACTGCCCGCTTTTGGCATACAACTCCTCTTTGATGGGAAGGTAATACTCTGTATCGACCCAAAGCTTTCGTGTTTCATAGGCTGCATCGTCCACCTTAGCATTTAATTTAAGCACTTTTACAGACCGTCCGTCTACCATTTCTTCCGATTCGATAACAGCCTCATAGACATCACTCAGGCGCCGGTCGTCCATCATATCCTCATAGGACAGGTCGGACCCCATTACAGACTGACGCAACATATGCCCGGAAATCTGAACGATACGATCATTGGCCGGATAATACGTCCATAACTTATCATCCAGCTTCAACATCTTAGTGCCCTTTTCCCGGGCAGGCGATAAATATTCGGTAAATGATTTTTCAGTACCTACTGTATAACTTACAGAAGTGATCGTTCTGCTATTACGGCGACCATGAATGGTCATGCTCGACTCAACGATACGGTTATCTGATGACATATTCCTGTCAATACGCTGCATGATCTCATCCGCGCTTTGCGCCTGCATCCCCAATGCAAGGCATCCAAAAATAACCAGTAGTGCCAGTGTTTTCATATATGCTAAGGTTTTTAGTCAGTTGCCTGTACCTGTTATCAAATGTACAGATTTATTTAAGGCATGGGCTCGTTAATATAAAACAAGTGAATATATTGTCGTCTATGGGATACTATTCAAGGCATTTGCATGCCCAATCCTTTCATTGTAAAAACATGTTACCTAAACTTCCAGCTCTTTAAACAACTGGGCCGTTTTACGCTTATAAATGGCATATCCGGCCAAGGCATTACCCAGAGTCATGGCCAACAAACCAGGGATAAAGCCTATATAAAACAATTCAGGTGTTACTTTAGCCCGATACACGGTTGGCATCATCATGGTTACATTTTCCATTAGAGCACTGAAATCAATACCATTTTCCTGAAGATAATACGACACTGCAATACCCAATGCAGAACCCACTACTGAACCAATGGAACCAATGATAAGCGCTTCATAAATGATCGTTCTGAAGATATGGCCTTTTTCTTCTCCAAGGGCCAGGCGAACACCATACTCGGTATACCGGCGCAAACCACCCAGCAAACCTGTATTCCATAATACGATAGACATGGCGATAACGAAAATCATCACCATCATGGCACTCATATTGTCAGCCATATCCAGGTATTGCTTTAGCGATGGTTCATCACGCAGTCGTTGCATTACCGGCGAAAACTCATCATTGGCATCACTGTATTGCCGGTTAAATGCATCGCGCACCGCTAAAGCCAGTTCGTCATCATACAGACCCGATCTAAAGTAACCCAGCACTTCTCCGGCAGCATCCGCCATATCAAACGCCATTTCAGCATCAGTAATATCAATAATAATAGCACCTCGGTCAAGCATAGCCATACCAAAGTTTAAAGTACCTGCCACTTTAAAGGTAGGTACCACCATGCTACCATACATGGTTGAACCAAGAACAGATATTTCATCGCCTATATTGACATTAAAGCGCGTGGCAAACTCATCGCTTATAAGCACCTCCCCCTGCTGCTGTGGCATTTGCCCTTTTACAATTGACTTGGGAATATTCAGTCGCTCCATCTCTTTTGAATCGGCTGACAACAGATCCACTGCCCTGCCGGCAGCAGGACCCTGTGCCCGTGTCTCCCCATTTTCATCGGGCACATCAAGCAATCCACCAAAATGAATACGCCTGACCCATTCCATTTCAGGGTAATCGGCCGACAAGCGGGTTATGAGCTCATCCACCTCCAGCAAGGCCAGATCATTGGGTATTTGTGCTTCATTATCCGCATAGGCACGCGTCATCACCTTAACGTGCCCCATGGTGTAATTGGCATTCATATCGATCATATCGCCAAACACACCTTTCATCCAACCGCTCATAAAAACAGTCAGAAAAACACCCAGAGAAACCACTATAACAGGCAGTAAACTCCTGCTTTTGTCACGTAATATGCCTTTTATAAGAAATTTGATCATGTTTTACTTTTTAGGTCATTAGCTTAATAGATCACCAGGTAGTCAGGTCATCTGTCTTGTATTTAGCGCTAAGCATCTTGTGTCTCATATCATGTGTCTTTAATCATCAAGTTCTCATTCAAACTACTTTCCTTTCAACAGATCAGTTGGTTTCATCCTGCCAATTTTTCGTGCTGGAATATAGCTAACAATTGTCGACGAAATGCAAACCACCAATACACTGACAACAAGCAGTTGTATACTATAATACGGGTAAATTCGCTCGGCAATGGTTATACCCATGTCGGCGCTTCCAAAATTAATGCCGATGGTATTGATCCACATAAAAAGCGGAATACCATAAACAGCACCGAAAATGGCAGCCAGCAAACTATGCATTGCTCCTTCTACCGTAAAAATGCCTACCACCTGTTTACGTGTCAGTCCAAGTGCCATATAGGTACCAATTTCTTTTTTACGCCTGAATATTGATAACACCTGAGTATCAAAAATAGCAAGGAGTGCAATCATCAGCAAGATCATTTGCATGATCATACCGCTGATCCGTTCTGAGTGTATTAATTGATCCAGATCTTTTAACAGGTGATCAGCCGAGTGAAACTCCCAACCAGGTAATGGCCGGCTTGCTTCTGTCTTACTTACCAAAAGGCTTGCTTCACCTGCCAGACCCATCATTTTTTGCATTAAACGGTAATCAATATAAAACTGTCCCTGATCGGCCTCAGCAACATCACAACTAAAAACATCTGCTATGATAAACGACTGTGCATCAAATGTTCCATTTTTATCACGCCAGCGAAGCAAAACGCGATCACCCACGCTTAACCTGGCAGTCTTAGCCATTCGCTTCCCAATAATGGCTGTGTTGGGATCACCTGAGGATGCCAGTTGTATAGTTGGCAATTTCAGAAGCTTTTGTTCATTTGGAATGCCACGTAACAATACATTTTGCATGCGGCCCTGCGGATAAATGGCAGCCTGTTGCAGCAGCTGAGGCACCAGCTCCTCATCCTGAACCAAAGCCTGTATGCTTTCATCCAGGGGCTTGTGCGCATCCTGAATGCTAAATATATCATACTTATCGTACTGAGGGTGCCAATACTGCCCCTGTGCTATTTCCCAGTTCTGTGTATCATTCCGGCTTTGCCTGTTCCACCCGTCTATCATGGCATTGTAAAAAACAATCAGTACAAAGGCCAGTGATAAAACACTTACATTCAGCCAGGTTCTTAATCCGGCGCCCAGGAGGTTTTTATAAGCTAGTTTAAATGTAAGCATGGAGGATTGGATGTTTGGATGTTGGGCTTAAACTATTTAATTGATGAATTAATTATCCTGATAGACATCGGGAGTCGAGTCGTCGAACTGATGAATTGATTAACTGATAAACTATTAAACTGATGAATTAATTATCATGATAAACATCGGGAGTCGAATCGTCGAACTGATCAATTGATTAACTGATAAACTATTAAACTCATAAACTCATAAACTGATAAATTATTAAACTCATAAACTAATCACTGTATTTTCCCTTTCAAGGCTTCGGTTGGATTCATGCGTGCGATTTTTCGCGCCGGAAGATAACTGACCAGTGTGGCTGTTACCACTACCAGCAGCGTTGTCGATAGTATGAGACCAATGCTATAATAAGGATAAATAACTTCAGCAATGGTTATACCTACATCAACTGTCCCAAAACTCAAACCAACCGTGTCGAGCCATAAAAAGAAAGGTATACCGTACACAGCTCCCAGCAGGGCGGCCAATATACTATGCATGCCGCCTTCAATGGTAAAAATACCTACTACCTGCCCCCTTGTCAGGCCTAATGCCACATAAGTACCTATTTCCTTTTGCCGTCTGAAAATAGACAATACCTGGGTATCAAAAATAGCCAGCAGGGCGATCAATAGCAGAACAGCCTGCAACACTATGCCACCACCTTTTTTAGATTCGATCATCTGGTCCAGTTCCGCCAGCAGAAAATCCAGATCTTTAAACTGCCAACCTGCTATTTCAGGAGCTTCTTCATGAGCCGATACAAGAATAGTAGCCCGGTTATCAAAGCCCATCATATCCTGCATACGGGAGTAATCGACATACATCTGACCGTTATCAATTCCAGGTACATCGCAGTAAAAAACCGAGGCAATGGTTACTTCCAGTGCATCAAAGGTGCCGTTATTATCGCGCCAGCGCAATAACACCTGGTCATTGACCTTTAACTGTGTTGTTTCAGCCATTCGTTGTCCGATAATTGCCAACAATGTGTTCCCCTTGTCTATTAGAAAAGCAGTAGGCAACTTAAGTATCTCCTGCCTGGCCGGAATACCCTTTAATAAAATACTCTGCATACGACCTTGCGGGTAAATGGTAGCTTGCTGAATCAACAAAGGCATAACATCCCCTTTATCAACCAGCTCCAAAGCCATCTTATCCAGTTCCTGGTTGGCCTCTTTAATACTGTATATATCCAACTTGTCATATTCGGGATGCCAGTATTGCCCCCCGGCTACTTCCCATTCCTGCGTATCACTTCTGCCCTGTCGGTTCCACCCGTCGATCATTCCATTGTAGAAAATGATCAAAACAAAAGCAAAGGACAGCACACTTACATTTAACCACGTACGCAGGCCGGCGCCAATCAGATTTCTATATGCCAGTTTAAATGCAACCACTTCAGCCAATTTGAGTTTCATCTACAAGCTGAGCCTCGTCAGCAACTACTTTGCCATCGGCCAGCGCTATTTTACGCTTTAAATACTGCATCACCTTCTCGTCATGTGTTGAGAATACAAAAGTTACATCCAACTCCTCATTCAAGGCCTTCATGGTTTGCAAAATATGATGCGAATTCTTTGAATCGAGGTTGGCGGTTGGTTCATCAGCCAGTACAATTTGAGGTTTCTTTACCATTGAGCGGGCTATGGCCACCCGTTGACACTCGCCACCCGACAGCATGGAGGGTTTTGATTTTTCCTTATCGGTCAGTCCCACCCATTCAAGAGCCTGCATCACAGCCTTTCGCCTCTCACCGGCCGACATATTTTGCAATAAGAGCGCAAATTCCACATTTTCATAAACCGTATATACCGGTAGTAAGTTGTAGGTCTGAAATATAAAGCCGATATGGTGATTACGAAGATGAGCAGCTTGCTTTTGGCTTAATGAGGCGATGGAATGCCCTAATACGGTAGCATTGCCTTCACTGGGAACATCAAGAGAACCAATGATATTGAGCAGAGTTGTTTTACCTGAACCACTGGGCCCTACCAAACCGGCAAATTCGCCTTTATCAATATCTATATTGATATCGGAAAGGGCAGTAAAATAAACGTTACCAACCGGGAAACGCTTGGTCAAACCTTTTAATTGTATCACTTTATCGCTCATAATATTGATTTATTGCAAACTCAGCATTTAATATAGTTTAAAGATATAAGATACAAGAAACAAGACGCAAGATTTAAGACACAAGACAAGATATAAGATGCAAGACACTAATAACTAGCGACTAAGCACCAGACACTTCACACTTCTCACCTCTCACCTCTCACTTCTCACCACTCGCCGCTCACTTAAACCTTCAATATAGCAACAACTTCGTCAGATAAAAAAGGATATTAAAAATTATAGATGAGCATTAACTGCAACCCTTTGCCGGCAAACAAGTTTTCTGCATTCGGTTGTATCAGCATGTTATAATCGTCAGGATTCCAATATCCCATTATATTCAAGGCAATTGAGTCGTATTGCTTACTCCAGTTGACAAAATTATACAGTTGCTTATCAGCCCAATTATAAAACACAATGGTATTTAAATTGTCAAACATGCCTATGGGATAATTAAGCGACAATGCACTATAATGCACTGAGTCATCAAATACAAAAGCCTTTTCATCATAGGCCGTTAGCAGATGCTCGGCAATGACACTTAATCCATTTCCCAGCCCAAAGGTATAATCCACACCCAGGTTCAGACTCATTTGATTGGTAAACGCCCCCAGGTCTTTAGAAGCGTTTACCCATGCTCCTTCCACCCAAAAACCAATCAGCTTATCAAAGCGGGCATCAATACCCAGTCTGTTTTCCGGTATTTTTTCGATGGATGGAATCACAGCAGCAACTCCTCTGCTATCGGCCACCCTGTGGTGGTATGAAACAGCCGCTTCGCCTTGCGGTATGGGCATTTGAAAACGCCCACCAAATTCAGGTATGCTACTATTGCTCTCTATGAACTCCCAGCCTTTCAGGTTATCATTGCCATACAACACCCATACCCACAGGTTGGCATTATTCATAAAATAATAGCGCATCAGGCCTCCCCAAACACCATCGGTCAGCTGAAGCGGGTCACGCGGATCGACCTGATCAAACCACATTAGTGGTCGTAGTAGGCTAGCGGAGCCAAAATTTATCTTTTGTAAGCCCGCTCTTAATTCCAGCTGTTCATTTGAATAACGTGCCCAGATCCGATAAGCTGAAATCTTTCCATTCCAATCTGACGAATCAGGTATATGCATCCCTGCATCACCCACCATATTAAGCGAAGCTTCAAAGTCGATAAGGCCAGAATTGGCCAGTGCTATTTTATAATTGACCTGCGGAATAAATCGTGCCCCTATGTAAACAGGATAAGGATTATCGGGATTATAGTGCCCCCATGCCACTGCCTGCCCTTGCCAATCAACAGCTTTCTTATCAGCACCCCCGGTCAATTGGGACCATGCATTATAACTAAAAGCAAAAACAAATATGAATGCCAGACACCTCATTAGCATTTTTTAGGCATTAAACCATAGAGCAGAAAGTTAATGTTCTCCAATGAATATTCCCTGAAAGAACTATATTGACTGATCAACTCTTCATTCTTTAAGGTCTCAAAAACCTTGTCTATCTGATATAAAATAAACTCTATCTTAACATCTTTACGGATCACCCCCTCCTCCTGCGCCTGAACCAACAGGGAGTACATCATCGTTTTAGCTTCCTTTTTATAATGCTCAAGCAAATCGATCAGCTCAGTTTCATTGTTATTATAAATATCATTAATAAACTCAATACTGATACCTTCAGAAGTCTTCACTTCCATAAAAATTGTTCTGGTAATTTTATCTTCAACCGAACGATCAGAAACTAATAAAGCTGAATAGTCGTCCATCACCTTTTCCATCATATTTCGGATTATGGTTTTGGCCAGCATCGTTTTATTAGGAAAAAATTTGTAGAAGGTCATTTTACTGACGGATGCTTCCTGGCAAACTTCCTCTATCGTTACCCGTCTTAATCCATATCGCCAGAACTTTTCCTTTCCCTTAATTAAAAGCGCCTGGTATTTCTTATTATTTGAGTAGTCTTTCATACTGGGCATATTTTTACTTACAATGCAAATGTATACGTTTTTATTAATTAATTATATTTTTCGTATAATTTTAACAATGGTGCATAAAAAAGCCGAAATCCCATACAGAATTCCGGCTTTAACGAACCTTATTACGGTCTATTTCTTAATGGCTTTATAGATGTAGTATACACCGGCAATAACAAATGGCACACTTAATAACTGCCCCATATTAAAAGTCATTCCTTCTTCAAAAGCCTCCTGGTTCTCTTTCACAAATTCAATGAAGAAACGTGACAGGAAGATACCAATCAGGAATATACCAAAGATCAATCCCTGCTTTTCTTTGGCCTTTGTTTTCCAGTAGGTGAAGTATGTTACCACAAAAGTTATAAGGTAACAAAAAGCTTCGTATAACTGCGTTGGATGTTTGGCCACCTCTTCGCCCCTTCTTTCAAAAACAAATCCCCATGGTAAATCAGTTGCATGCCCGTAAATTTCTGAATTCATCAGGTTACCCAGGCGAATAAATACGGCTGTCAATGCCACAGGCACAACCAATCGGTCCAATGTCCAGATCATGCTTTTTTTGGTGACCTTTTTGGAATAATAATAGAGTGCTATTAATATTCCAATGGCACCTCCATGACTGGCCAGTCCGCCTTCCCATATTTTAATAATATCGCCTGGATGTTCAGAGTAGTGATCCCAGCCGTAAAAGATAACATGTCCCAGGCGAGCCCCGACAATGGTGGCGATCACCACATACATAAACAGTTTATCGAGCCATTCCTGCTGTATACCTTCCGCTTTGAACATTTTCTCGATAATGTAGTAGCCCAGCATAAAACCCATGGCAAATAACAATCCATAGTACCTGACGTGAATAGCACCTACTGAGAAAATTTCAGGATTAACATTCCAATTGATTGAATTGAGTATCATATTTTTTTAGTATTAAATATCAAGATTTAAGTATCAAGATGATTTACAGCTCCGGAATACTTCTCATTAATCACTCCCTTCGACGAGCTCAGGGAGCAACTAAGAGGTTTTACTGATGAATCCTGTGTCTTGATTCTTATGTCTATAATCTACAATCCTTTACCATGGCATTGTTTGTATTTCTTGCCACTTCCGCAAGGACAAGGCTCATTACGTCCCACTTTTTTCTCAACACGAACAGGTTCAACACGCTCTTGTTTTCTCTGACCTCCTTCAGAAGAGCCGTTTCCGCGTGAGAACTCATCCTTACGCGTTTGCATCTTACTATAATCCTGACGCTTGCGCTCCTGAGCCTCCTGAACACCATCGGCATTCTGAATAGGAATATGTCCCTTCGACAACAATGACACAACTGCCTTATTGTTATCACCCACCATGGTTTTAAATAAGTTGAATGACTCAAACTTATAGATCAATAATGGATCTTTTTGCTCATAAGTGGCATTCTGTACAGCCTGGCGCAGATCATCCAGTTCGCGCAAGTGCTCTTTCCAGGCATCATCAATAGTCACCAACATAGAAGCTTTTTCAAATGAACGAACCAATTCTTTTGATTCACTTTCATAGGCATTCTTTAAGTTGGTTGTGATCTGGTATACTTTCTGACCATCACTGATCGGTACAACAATATTCTTGTACATTTCAGACTTGGTTTCGTATACATCCTTGATAACCGGATGAGCCTGCTGTGCGATAATTTCACCTTTACGCTTGTATGCTTCCCACATCTTTTCAAACAGACGGGTCGACAACTCATCAGCTCTTCCCTTCAGGAATTCCTCTTCTTCAAATGGTGATTGAGCCGAGAATATACGGATCAACTCCAGTTTGAATCCTTCATAATCACCGGCATCCTGGTATTCAGCAACAATGTCCGAACACGTATCAGCCATCATATTAGAAATATCTACCTGGATACGCTCACCATACAATGCGTGACGACGTTTGGTATATATCACCTCACGTTGTGAGTTCATTACATCATCATATTCAAGCAGTCGCTTACGAATACCAAAGTTATTCTCCTCCACTTTCTTTTGAGCACGCTCAATTGATTTGGTAATCATGCTGTGCTGTATCATCTCGCCGTCTTCCAAACCAAGGCGGTCCATATACTTAACAATACGGTCGGAACCAAACAGACGCATCAAATCATCTTCCAGCGACACAAAGAACTGTGAAGATCCCGGATCACCCTGACGACCAGCACGACCTCGTAACTGGCGGTCAACACGACGTGATTCGTGACGCTCGGTACCAATAATTGCCAAACCACCGGCAGCTTTTACTTCTGGCGATAATTTGATATCGGTACCACGACCCGCCATGTTGGTCGCAATGGTCACAACGCCTGCAGTACCCGCATCGGCCACAATTTCAGCTTCACGCTGGTGTAATTTCGCGTTAAGTACGTTGTGTTTTATACCTCGCATTTTTAAGGTACGGCTTAACAGCTCCGAAACCTCAACTGAGGTTGTACCAACCAGTACCGGACGTCCGGCCTCAACCAAACGTATAATCTCAGCACTTACGGCATTGTATTTCTCTCGCTTGGTTTTGTATACGATATCTTCCATATCGTTACGCTGAATCGGGCGGTTGGTAGGAATTACCACCACATCAAGCTCATAGATATCCCATAGCTCACCCGCTTCAGTTTCTGCTGTACCGGTCATACCCGACAGCTTATTGTACATACGGAAATAGTTCTGCAAAGTAATTGTGGCATACGTTTGAGTAGCTGCCTCAACAGTCACACGCTCTTTTGCTTCAATAGCCTGGTGAAGACCATCGGAGTAACGACGCCCTTCCATGATACGTCCCGTCTGCTCATCAACAATTTTCACCTTATTGTCCATCACCACATATTCCACATCTTTCTCAAATAAGGTGTAAGCTTTTAAAAGCTGGTTGATGGTATGTACACGCTCCGACTTAATGGAGAAGTTCTGAATGATCTCATCTTTCTTTTTGGTTCGCTCCTCTTCAGGCATGCTTTCTTTTTCCAAAGCAGCTACTTCAGAGCCCACATCAGGCAGAACGAAGAAATTCGGATCTTCGGCAGAACCTGTGATCAGGTCCAGACCCTTATCGGTTAACTCAATGGAGTTGTTTTTCTCATCAATAACAAAGTAAAGCGGGTCAGTAACAATGTGCATATTCTTACTGTTCTCCTGCATATAGAAGTTCTCAGTCTTGAGCATGCTGGCTTTAACTCCTACTTCACTCAAAAACTTGATTATAGCCTTATTTTTTGGCAAACCTTTAAAGGCACGAAGCAAAAGCAATGACCCTTCTTCCTGCTCTTTTTTATCAGATGACTTTAGCTTCTGCTTGGCTTCTGCCAATACACCTGTCACCATTTTCTTCTGAGCCTCAACGATCTTTTCGATCTTTGGCTTTAAATCGCCAAACAGCTGATCATCACCTTTTGGAACCGGACCAGAGATGATCAATGGAGTACGCGCATCATCAATTAATACCGAGTCAACCTCATCGACAATAGCATAGTTATGCGGACGCTGCACCAGATCATCAGGTGAAATGGCCATGTTATCGCGCAGGTAATCGAAACCAAACTCGTTGTTGGTACCAAAGGTAATATCTGCCTTATAAGCAGCGCGACGCTCTGGTGAATTAGGGCGATGCTTATCAATACAGTCAACTGACAAACCGTGGAACTGGTATAAAGGCCCCATCCATTCCGAGTCACGCTTAGCCAGGTAATCATTTACAGTTACCACATGCACGCCACGTCCGGCCAGAGCATTCAGGAATACAGGTAAGGTTGCCACTAATGTTTTACCTTCACCGGTTGCCATCTCAGCAATTTTTCCACTGTGAAGCACAACACCACCAATTAGCTGCACATCGTAATGAATCATGTCCCATGTAATTTCATTACCACCTGCCGACCATGAATTGTAATAAACGGCAGTATCCCCTTCGATCTCAATAAAGTCTTTGGCTGCCGATAAATCACGGTCAAATTGTGTTGCTGTCACTTTTACAGACTCGTTTTGAGCAAAACGACGCGCCGTATCTTTAACAACTGCAAAGGCTTCAGGCAATGCGTCAGTCAAGGCTTTTTCAAGCTTTTCAGTGATGTCCTTTTCAAGTTTATCAACCTCTTTGTATATCTTTTCTTTTTCGCCAACGGTAACCTCTGTCGATTCTGTTTTAGTTTTCAGTTCTGCAATTTTATCCTGCTCTGCTTTAACTGATTCCTGAACTCGTTCACGCAGTTCTGTTGACTTCTGACGCAGCTCATCGTGCGTTAATTTCTCAATTTCCGGGTAAACCTTTTTAATTTTCTGAACAAAAGGTTCCACCTCTTTCATATCTCTGTCGTACTTGTTTCCAAACAATTTGGAAATCAAACCACTCAATGCCATATTATAATAATTATTTGATTACTAGATAATTTGTTAGACCAATTAGGCCCTTAGGTTGTTAGACCGGAAGGTCAGTAGATTGATGGACCAGCAGATCGTTGAACCGATAGATGGTGATCAGGCCAGGGGGCCGGCACGTGTAATAAGAGAATGCTTATTACGATCTGTTGCAGTAATACCATATACCGGTTTGAACAAAGGTTCATGAAAAGTAATACCCGGTTCGATGTTAAGCGAAGGGTAAACCAATGCGCAACCAGCACTTAAGGACGGAAGTGATTGATCAGACTTGACGATCTGATAAATTGTATATTCACTTATTTCGCCCTGTTGAAGAGGTAACTCACTAACGTCTTTGATGGCATTTTCCCAATCAACAACTTCGCTCCAGTGAGCTGTCGATAAAAAGTGAAACTGTTCAAGAATGATCTCCCGCACATTATCATCCGCATAGAAGCGCTTATTACCGGCGTCGGATACACTGGTTGCCGTCATCAGAAGTGTTACCCCGATGAGCTTTAAATAATATGCTTCTATTTTGTTCGTTTGATTCACCTTTTTATCAAATTGCACGTAAAGATGCGAAAAGATTTTAATTAATGAACGACAAAAAGGGTGACTATTTCAAAAAAGAAACGCCACCCTGTTAAGATGCTACCTGTAGTTTAACCCGTCATAAGAGTCGGAGGACGGTCCGACACCTGTTCAGGATCAATATTTTTACTCCATCAGTTGTTGTATTTCCTGTTCTGATAATGTGGGTCTTTTCCTGGCCTGCAGTTTTTCTATCATCATCATTGCGGCTTTGCCGGCCTGCTCTTCCGTTACAAAAGGCTGATAGCCGTTAATGGTCGGTATAAAATCCTGTTGTATCAAAACCTTTTTATTATTGAGTATCTGGTACCCATAGCCTTTATCCACTTCAATAACTTTATAGGAGTAGCCGGAAACAGGTTTTTCAAGATAATAAACCAGGCAACAGGCCATGATCAAAACAATGCTGCCCCATTTCAGGAATGGAGCAAACGAGCCTTTAATCGTCATCATCCTGCTCTTCATTAGGATTAAATATCCATACATCATCAAAGTAGTAACCAGAGCTATTACCTGTAGCTACAAAAGCCCTGTTATTGATTGTAAATGAAACAGCGTCGAAGCGCGGTGACCCTTCAAAGTTGCTTCGTTGCTCCCACTCATCAATATCAGGATTATACTCCCAGGTTAAAGAACCCGGTGCACCCGGTCCACCAGTTGTAACATATCCCAGTCCATTGATGGCAAAGGAAACACCTTTAATCCCCACTATCTCATACTCATCATCGTAGCTTTCATCTTCATTGGCATCTTTACCTATGTCACGTTTGGCATTCCAAACATCGTTAGCAGCATCATACTCCCACATATCATCGAGGTACTTACCATTGTCCATACCGGTTAACACATAGGCTTTATCATCAATGACAAACGCGGTAGCGTGGCGTCGCTTGTTACCCCCGATACTTACTTTTTGCTCCCAGCTATCCATATCCGGGTCATACTGCCAGAAATCCTTTAATAAATTCCCATCATACCCCGTACCGACATAGCCTTTGTTGTTTAGCACAAATGATGTGGCATCATACCGTGCTGTTCCGGCAAAATCACTTTTCTGCGACCAGCTGTTACTGGCTGCATCATACTCCCAGGTATCTTTTAATTTATCTTTTCCATCGTATCCGGTTGTTACATACCCTTTGCCTGCGGCACCAAAACCAACTGCACCATTGCGGGCTCCTCCTTCAAAGTCAGCTACCTGTGTCCAAAAATCCTTGTCAGCATCGTAACGCCAAAAATCAGTTAAACGCTCATCTTCAACACCGTCATATCCTGTTCCCACATAGGCGTAATTATCTATTACAAATGCCACTGCATCGCAGCGGGGAACACCTTCAAAGGCGCCCAGCTCCACCCAGTTACCCATTAGATCTTCATCATCGTCACCTGATGAACAAGCACTTAATACGAAGAGTGACAGCAAAAGCCATAAACCTGATTGCTTTGTATAATTCATTGTTAGTCATTTTTAAAATTCGCTCAAATCTAGACTTCCTGACAAGCACTACTAAATCAATTCGATTAACCCTCCCTTTTTATCTTCATGGTTCATAAAATCTTCAATGAACGGCATTACTCCTCTCAATGAACGAAATTCTGCCATTGATTGAAAGGCCTGTGCTATTTGCATAAACACAGCCTGCTTTTATTGATAAGATTTACATACAAGGCTGGCGAATCCTTTATTTGTGCAAAAATCACATGTAATTCAATCATTCATATGGTCAATAAAAAGAACAGAAAATGGTACCTGCTGCCACTATTTCTAATTAGCATATGGTATACATCATGTCAGGAAGGTGAATTAGATATGGACGATAATTTTGTATACACGTCAACCTACACCGCTTTGATCGACACGGTAACCATCCAGTTATCAACCATTGTAGATACTGTTAAAACAACATCTACCAACAACGCGCTGATAGGTTATCATCAGCACCCGATAATGGGCGGGCAAACTGCCCAAACATACTTTTCGCTCAATGCCCCCGGCAACTTTACCTGGGACACTGAAAAGGAGGTGTTTGACAGCCTGGTGCTCGTATTGCGCCCCAATGGCTATTCGATTGGTGACACAGCCATTGATGCCTTTTATAAAGTGCATGAACTGACTGAAACAATCGAATTAAATGATGACGGCTATTTAAACAATTCCAACTCATTTGATTTTAAAGAAACACCAATAAGTACAGAATCATTCAGGCCCTACCCGCAGGGGAAAGAAGAAGTAAGCATGCGCCTGGATGATACCTATGCGCTTGGTATCATCGATTTTTTAAACACCTATAAAAACCACAGCGATAAAAACACCTTGTTTGAAGAAGAATATAAGGGCTTTGTAATCAACTGCGACACCAACATCACAAGAGCTGCAATGGCCTTTGAAGTGAGCGACTCAGCATCATATCTCCGGTTATACTCCCACACAGTAGAATTGGAAAAAAGGGAGATTGAACAAACATTCAGTTTGAACAGCACTACACAGTTCAACGAAATATCCACTCACAATAAAGATATTAGCTTTAATCAGCTGGAAGACAAAAAGGCCCGACTGGAAGAACAATCCACCAACGGAATGGTATTATTGCAATCGGGTCTTGGATACAAATTCAGAGTTGACTTTCCATCTTTAAATAACCTGCTGGAGCTGGAAACTAAAGGCCACATTGTAAAAGCAGAGTTACGCATACATCCTAACATGGAAATCATGCGATCAGACGACCTTCCTTCCACACTATACATTGGCGATATATACAGGGCCAATGAGATATGGGGATACTTAACTGACGCCAACAGTAATGCTCTGACGAGCACACTGACCATAGACCGGATGTATCACGAGCATACCTACTACTCTTTTGACTTAACCAATTATATCAACTCACGCATGCTTGAAGCAGTGATTGATACCGACCAGGGTTTATTCATCACTCTTCCCGACAGCGATATGGGCAGTTCCCTGATGTGGATGGCTGCCAATGGTCATTCCATTACAAAAAACAATTCAAAGCTTCTATTATACTATTATTACTACGACAATGAATAAAACACTATTGATAGTCGCGTTACTCGCTTCAACGCACATTATCCTTGCTCAAAATAACACCTCTTCACTTTATTCTGCCTATGGCATTGGCTTGCGACAATCAAAAGCTGATGTTACATCGGCCGGTATGGGATATGCAGGTCTGGCACTGCCCTCGCAAGGTTATTTAAACAACCTGAACCCGGCATCCTACAGTGCCATTGACAGTGTTCGCTTTATTTTTAATCTCCAGGGAAGCTTATCATTCTCAGATTATCAAACGCAAAGTGACCAGCAAAAAAATACGGATGCCAACCTGGAGTCCATCTCATTTGGATTCAGAGCTGCCAAAAACTGGGGTATGGGTTTTAGCCTTTCCCCCTATTCAAACATTGGATATAACGTAAACAGTGAAAAGTACATTCTTGGTACCGCAGATAAATATCCGGTCAATTACTACGGTGAAGGCGGTATATCACAATTATCATGGCACAATGGCTTTCAACTAGGTAAAAGGCTGTCACTGGGGATCAGTGCCTCTTACCTGTGGGGTTCAACCGATATGATTGAAGTATCGTATTACCCAAGTCTCATAGGCGAAACCATTTATAACGAGCGCAATTACCATGTTTCAAGCTTTTTGCTCGAATACGCATTTCAATACCATCAGCCCATTGGCATGTCCACCCTTTCATTTGCCGGCTCGGTCAATATGTCTACCGAACTGGATACTTATTACAAGCATCGCATTTACAATGATGTTACTTCCGATTTAAGCTCTATCGAAGAGGATGCCAATAATATATTTATTCCGCTGAACTACCAGGCCGGCCTGGCTTTACAAACAAGCAAAGGATTCACTGTTGCTGCCGATTACCGCTATGGGGACTGGTCCAATTCTGAAATGCTTATATCGGGTGGAGAGGCACGTAATACCCATGGTGGAAGTTTCGGACTCCAATATGTATCACCCCGTTATCATCGCTCTCTATTTAAACGGATACATTACCGCGTGGGGACATTCTACGATCAGGAGTACATTAGCATACAAGGGAAGGACATTGATACTAAAGGCATAACAGCAGGTTTAACTATACCCATGCGTGACGGCTCTCTTATTAATCTTGCCTATGAATATAAAGAAAGAGGGACCACTGAAGCCGGCTTAATAAAAGAGCAGTATAATACCATTAAGCTTGGTCTGACGTTTAATGAGAGTTGGTTTAAAAAACGCCAGTTTAAGTAGGAGTTTATTGGTCGAACGGTTAAACTGTTAAACTGTCAAACTGTTAAACTGCTTACCCCGGATAGTTATCGGGAGTCGAACTGATTTTTGAAACCACGGTTTTCTTTTTTTTGACCACGGATTACATGGATTATCTAATCGCATAGCGATTAGTGGTAACCATAATCAAATGGTGCTGTCAATAATTCGTGTACCCCGATTGCCATCGGCGTAATCGGATTTAACGGATTATGGCTTCGCCATAGTAATCGCTACGCGATTGCACAATTCGTGTAATCCGTGTAATTCGTGGTTCATCCTTTTTTATTATTTATTTAAATCAGTGGTTTGTGTTATATTTTGCCTTTCTTAAAACCACGGTTTTCTTTTTCTTTTGACCACGGATATACTCTAATAAATTACAATTTTTTAAGCCACTTTTTCATTGGAGCTGTTCATATTTCTTTCTCTAGGATCAAGACAAATATAGTCTTGACTGTATGGTTTC
>NZ_JBNGPA010000057.1:0-17636 GCF_050589845.1 Carboxylicivirga agarovorans
AAGAGCCTGAATAAGTTATTGAAAAAAATGATCGTCAAACGGCATAGTCTTTTAAACTCTCAAAACTTAAGCCTAATTTTAACTAATAATGTGGCAGCTTAATAGTTTTTAGACAGACTGCCGTTGCCAGTAATTCCCCCTACAAACCTGTAGTATTGATTTAATAATAAGGTAATCAATACTTTAATATCTGAAGCTAACGTAAAAGCGCGTATAGGAACTATGCTGGAAATGATAAAATTGACTAAAATATAAACAACTGAAAATCAGTGACTAATTTTTACGTTAATCAGAATTTTAAAGAAACTAACATATGATATTTATAGCAATAATTATTTATGCATTGTTTAACCTAATGCCAAAGTTGATTCTTAAACAGAAATACAACCAGTTGGAACAAAATTTCAGTTGGAAAATTCCGATTATGAAACTATCTGGACTTGTTTTGAGCTTTTTGTTGGCATTTCTATTGACATTTGGTGCTACAATATCCAGCAAAGACAGATTTATTGAAAACAAGAATGCAATTTATGGACTAGAATTCAATAATGTAATGGAAGAAATTGGATTTCGTGATAGCATGAAAATAATATCCATAAATAGTCAAGAGATTGGAAGAGTTACTGACATTCTTAAAACCATTCTTCTTACTGGTGGTGAAATTGAAGTTATTGTAGAAGAAGATGGAATTAAAAGTAAAATTACAATAACTGAATCTGATATAGTTTCAATAATTAACAGTTCAGACTCTAGAGCAATTATTCCAATAATGTATGGTTCTAATGGTAAGAATAAAATTATTGTATCTACGGAAGACTATAAATTCTCTGATGTACTTTTTAGTTATAGAATGCTTTGGAAACAGGCAATTAAATTAATTAATCCATTTCTATCATCAGCTCAAGAACAAGGTGGCTTTGTAAGCATTTCAATGATTAAAAGTTTAAAGGGTTATTTATTCGTAATATCATTAAACTTGCTAGTCATAGGAATTATAAACTTATTGCCACTGCCTGGCTTTAGTATCGGTAATTTGTTGATTTCAATAATCGAGAATTTAAGAAAGAAAACATATAACAAAAGAAGGAAGCGAATATTTAGCTGGATTTCAATATTTCTTCTAGTAATGGTATCTGTTATAAGTCTATTATAAAAAAACTACTGGCAACACGCTAGTATAAAGCATATGGCGTTCACAATATAATGGAGCTTTGTCAGGGAATTTGAACAGCGCCAAATCTTTGATTTGGCTTTAAAATGAAAAGATAAGAACAAATAAAAGATTTGGCTCAGTGGGGTTTTGGAAGGTTTGGTTCGTTAAATCGCCATACGCTTCATCTAGCCAACCGTTATGGGCAATTAAAAAGGTTAACAAACCATATAGAAAAATAAAACTATAATTGAAAATCATGATTAAAAGACTATTGTTATTATTTTTATCACTCTGTCTTGTTAATATACTACATTCACAAGTGCCAGATTTAGAAAGAGAGGCTTTAATAGCATTATATAATTCAACTGATGGAGACAATTGGGAGAGTAATACTAATTGGAATACATCAACTCCTGTATCTGAATGGTTTGGTATAACTGTAGTTAATAACCATGTAACAAAAATAGATTTGCCTAGCAATTTTCTTAAAGGCACACTTCCTTCAGAAATAGGAAATCTTATAATGCTAGAATCATTAAACTTATGGATTAATAATTTAACAGGTTCAATTCCTGAGGAAATAGGTAATTTAATAAATCTGACAGAACTATTTCTTGACACAAATGAATTTACAGGGCAAATCCCTGCTTCTCTGTCTAACCTAACTTTAATGACTAACTTTTGGTTGGATGACAATCAACTTTCTGGAGACATTACAGACTTCTTCTCAAGTTGGACTAATTTGGTATATTTTGGTATTGGAGGAGGCAATAATTTTACAGGCTCTTTAGATTTAAGTAATAACCAATCATTAATTGCGTGTTGGATTGATAATTCTAAAATTTCAACATTGAATATTAAAAACGGAAATAATTTCAACATTCCCAATGATCATTTTAAAGCTAATAACAATCCTAATTTAACTTGTGTAATAGTTGATGATGTTCAATATAGCACCACAAATTGGCTAAATATTGATGAGAGTTCACTGTTTCTAGAATCTTTATCAGAATGTTCCTCTACTAGTATTGACAATAGAAATTATCAAGCAAAAAAAATATATCCAAATCCTACTAAAGGAATGATATATATAAGAACAAGTGAGGTTATTCGAGAAATTAGGATATATAATTCTTTGGGACAATTAGTCCAACAGACCAAAGATTTAAATTGTGTTGACTTATCAACTTTACCGAGGGGGCTCTACTATCTTTATGCTGAATATGGGAATAGTAATATTAATGAAACATACAAGATAATTAAAGAATAAAAGCCCATAACAAGCTGCTATAAAGTATGCCTGGGTGAAGCTTGATTTGGAAGGTGAGACTCCCGAGCAAACTGAGGTGAAAACAAGAAAGCGAATATAACACACGCAGATCTGCACACTTCATGCAGACCGTCCGTCAGACTGTCTAAAAAGCTGAATTTCTAATTTTAATACTCGGTTAGGTATCCTTAAAAAGATTTCAAATATTGAATCCTAAGAAGGTTAAAAATAGTTTTTAGACAGACTGCCGTTGAGGCCAATTCCCCCAAATGTAAAAAAATGATGTTAAAAGCTCCAATGCACATTAATACATGAAGGCAAAAAAAGTTCTAATTTCGACTATATCTATGTTATGTATTTATACCTCACTTTTCTCTCAGGTAGATAGATTAGTCATTGAATTGCCTTTATTCATGAAGGTTAAATATGATACGATTAATTATGTGCGTCAAATAGCATTTTGCTTTGACAGAGATTCTATGGAAATAGAACTTCCATTTAAGGAGTTTGAAAATGCGAAAGAGTGTATAATTTTAGAGACCAAATTGACAAAAAAGGAATCGTACAATTATAGATATCAAATGTATAAAGAACAATTCCCTAATAGTACTATTGTAAAAAAATTATTAAAGAATGAGAAGTGTTGGATTGAAGAAGAGTATGAAAATCAAAAGTTAATAAGTAGAGATACCCTTTGGATTAGAAACAAACATGAATTTAAAGAATCGTACGAATATATGGTTCATGATGATGAAACAGGTGAATACATACTGGTATTAAATAGATATTACGAACTAACGAAGAAATAACTGTCCCCAACATTAGAAATATTGGGTAACATTGAAGAAGGTTATTCAAAACCTGATTTGGATTTTCAGGTAATAAATAATACAATTCAAAACTATGAAGTTTCCTCATCGAGTACATATGACTATTACCGAATAGATTTGTCTCTTAATAACAATGCAAATTATAAGATTGCGTGGTCGTTTTATGGTCAATCTCAAACTAATATCAAGCTAACTTTGCCTAATATTTTAAATCTACTGAACTTGGGAATGGAAGAACCGACATTAAATAATTTTATAGTATTATCGTCAAGTATTATAAAATTAGAAGGTGTTAAATCTTATAAAAAATATATTGTCTATGTAACTTCACCGACCTCCAAACAAGAAGAAGCGATTGTGAAGTATGAATCTTTTAGCAAATAAACTACTTACAACAAGCCATCATAAAGCTTGAACTATGAAACATTTATTCATAATCCTTGCATATATTCTTATGTGTAATTTAGGATTCAGTCAGAAAAAAGAGATTAAGTATTATGGCGCAAATAATAAAGTAGTTGAAAATAAGGCAGCAGCAAATTATTATTTGAATATAAAACGCTCTAAGAATGGAAAAACTCTTTGCCAGAAAGTTGTCATTAAATCTAATTCGGAATATGAGGTTGAGCAATGGACTGTAAAATCAGTTAATGATAGTACAATATCAATTAAATCTCAAAGAAAAAATCTAATATCAAGACGATTTTTAAAGCAAGATTCACTATTTGTTTTTTGGGATTTAGACAACGAAGGTAATATCATACAAGAAGGAAGATCTCGTGCTGTATTTCCATTACACTTAGAGGGAGAAGTAAGAAAATATTATTCTTCAGGTCAATTAAAATCTACAGAAGTATATGAAAACAATCAATTATTGAGTAATGAGAATTGGCTAGAAAATGGGGATAAGTATTTTAATAATATATTTTATTCTGTAGACATAATGCCAGAGTATCCAGGAGGAGAAGAGCAGCTAAGGAGGCATATAGCAACTAATATAAATTTACTTGAATGTGTTTATAAAGAAAGAATTCAAGGTAAAGTTATTATTGGGTTTGTCATTACAGAAGAAGGAAGTCTTGAGGGCTTAATTGTCGAAAAGAAGGTACATTCAATTTTAGATAATGAAGCTTTAAGAGTTATTCAAGATGTAAGTCATAAAAAATGGACTCCGGGAATACTGAACGACAAAAAAGTAAAAGTCAAATATTCAGTACCGATTAGTTTTGTCTTACATTGAAGCCTAATAAAATACCTAAGCAACACGCTGCAATAGCGCATTTCTGGCATCGAGTATTTTGGAAAGTTAGTAGATTCGGCAACCAACGCCAAATCGCCGATTTACGAACAATGTGTTTGCTTTTCATAGCTGTTCATGATTTTCAATTAGTTCGCAAGTGTTGATATTTAATGGTGCTCTGAACTTACGTTTGAGTTTTAGAAACGAAAAGATAAAAACAAATAAAAGATTTGGCGCTACACAATTTGGAAAGTTTGTAAGGATAAAACTCCATGTGTTTCATGCGGTAGCCATTGAGTTGCATATCCCTAATACTAAATGCCAATGAATTTAAGACAGATAATAACATGTGTTTTTTTAGTAAGTTCTTTAACTGTTTTAGGTCAGGTAAAAATCATAGGAACAGTTCTTTGCAAAGAAGATAAGTTGGCATTGCCTGGAGTAAAGGTTGTTGAAAAAGGGACGCAAAATGAAACAGTAACAGATCTTAAAGGGGGTTTCACATTGGAATTATCAGATCCTAATGCAACTCTTGTTTTTATATTTATTGGTATGGTTGAAAAAGAAGTCGACCTGAAAGGCCAAACAGAGATAAAGGTTTTAATGAAATCAGACTGCCTTATGGATACTTTTGACCATCAATATATAGGTCTTTTAACTAGTAGTGGTATTATTAATACTCCCATTGGAGGGCAGTTTGAATTTTCATTTCCAGCTTTTTTTAAATCCACAACTTTAAAGACTGCAATAAGCTATCAGACTAATTTAAAAGAAAATGAATTTCTAGATTCTGAGATCGAATTTGACCATGTCATATTTGAATGTGATTTTCAGATGGACTTAAAATGTTATTATAGAAAGGTTGCATTTGATAATGATTTAAACTTTAATGCTTATTCCCTGGAAGCTAACTTTATTTTCAGTGCATTAAGTTTTAAAAATGTATACAACGTTGGGCTTATAACTGGATATAGTGAATTGACTTTTCAGAGCAGTGAAGTAAATAATAAGAAAATTACATCAGGACCAGTAATTGGTGTAGTGGCAGATATAGGAAAACCTATTTATTCAAATGTATTTGGAAAGATCTCGGTTTATAATGATATGATTGAATATCAAAGTAGGATAAGGTTTGACTATAAAAAGATTGCTGCTTTTGTTAAGTTTTACAAATTAGAGTCTTATAACGAATTAAGCATAGGAGTAGGATTGAACACATCATATTTTTTGAAAAAATAACGCAGCCTAACATACCCCAGTAAAGCATAATACAGTAGCGCATATTGGTTTAGCAGACTCCAGCAGATTGTCTGGTCGTCATGCGGCAGGTCGTTAACATTTATTGTCTAAAAGCATTTAAATCACAAGAATTCATGAATAGTAAGAGAACACTTTTTTTTATTTCAGCAATTGTCGCATTAGTATTTATATTTTGTGCTTGTATGCCTAAAAAAGAAATCAAAGAGGATATACTTTGGTATAGCAAGCCTGCTGAAAACTGGAATGAAGCCTTGCCGCTGGGTAATGGAAAATTAGGGGTGATGGTCTTTGGCAATACATCTGGTGAACGCATTCAATTAAATGATGATTCCATGTGGCCGGCCGATAATAAAAAATGGAATGAACCGGAAGGAAATAAGGCGGATCTTGAAAAAATAAGAGCTTTATTATTTGAAGGAAACATGGAAGCTGCGGATAGCCTTTTTGTAAATAAGTTTTCACGTAAAGGCATTGTTCGGTCACATCAAACATTAGGCGATTTGTTCATAGATTTCGGACATCAATTAAATATCACCGACTATCGAAGGGAACTTAACATAAGTAAGGCAATTTCAAAAGTTTCATACAAATCAAATAATAACCATATAACCGAGGAAATATTCGTTTCGAACCCACATAAAGCCATCGTTATTAAACTGGAGTCAGCCGCGCAGGAAGGACTTAATGCCAAAATCAGGCTTGACCGGCCTGATGATAATGGATTTAAAACTGCGACGGTATTTACTAGCGATGACAATACACTCGTTATGCAAGGGGAAGTAACTCAGCACGGTGGGAAATTTGATTCCAAAGACTTCTCAATTAAAGAAGGAGTTAAGTTCGAAACCAACTTAAAAATAAATCACGAGGGAGGTATGGTTTATCGTGGTGAAAACTTTCTTGAGTTGAAGAATGTAAAAAAAGCGATTCTGTTTATTGTTTCTAATTCATCTTTTTATTTTGATGAATACAGCAAACAAAATAAAGCTGACATGCAGGTGGTTAGCTCAAAGAGTTATGAAGAGTTGAAAAATGAACACATAAAAGATTATCAACACCTTTATTCAAGAGTAGACTTTGAACTGACTGGTGACAGCCTCGATTCCATTGCAGTAGACCAAAGAATTGAAAATATTAAGGCTGGTGGAGTTGATACAGGATTAGAAAAATTGTTGTTTCAATATGGGCGTTATTTACTTATTTCATCTTCCAGAGAAGCAACCAATCCAGCTAACCTGCAAGGATTATGGAATGAACATATCGAAGCACCATGGAATGCGGATTATCACCTGAATATTAATTTACAAATGAATTACTGGCTTGCGGATGTGACCAATCTTGGTGAACTAAACCAACCATTATTTGACTATATAGACAGGCTGGTTGAAAATGGTAAAGTTACCGCAAGGAAAAATTTTGGGTGCAGTGGAACATTTATTCCACACGCTACCGATTTATGGGCACCTACATGGTTAAGAGCACCTACGGCATATTGGGGGTGCTCGGTGGGAGCAGGTGGTTGGTTAATGCAACATTATTGGCAACATTATGAATTCACCAGGGACGAACAGTTTTTAAAAGAAAGAGCTTTTCCCGCTATACAAGAGGTAGCCAGATTTTATAGCGACTGGATTATTGAAGATCCAAGAGATGGAACTTTGATATCGGCACCTTCCACCTCACCTGAAAACCGCTACTATAATGAAAAAGGTGATCAGGTAGCTACTTGTTTAGGAAGTGCCATGGATCAACAAATTATTTATGAGGTGTTTGATAATTACCTTAAAGCAAGTGAAATTTTACGAATAGATAACGATTTCACGAATAAAGTGAAGAAGCAATTAGCTCAATTACGGCCGGGTTTTGTTTTGGGGGCTGATGGCAGAATTCTGGAATGGGATAGAAGCTATGATGAACCAGAACCAGGCCACAGGCACATGTCGCACCTATATGGCTTTCACCCTGGCAATATGGTGACAAAAGCCAATAATCCGGAGATGTTCAACGCTGTTAAAAAGACTTTGGATTACAGGTTGGCAAACGGAGGTGCAGGAACAGGGTGGAGTAGAGCATGGTTAATCAACTGCAGCGCCAGGCTTATGGATGGAGAAATGGCACATAAACATATTCAATTGTTGTTTAAAAAATCAATTAGTAACAACCTCTTTGATATGCATCCTCCGTTTCAGATAGATGGGAATTTTGGCTATACAGCAGGAATTGCAGAAATGCTTTTGCAATCCCATGAAGAAAATATAATTCGTGTTTTACCGGCATTGCCCAAACTTTGGAAAACAGGTCATATAAAAGGCCTGAAAGCCAGAGGTGGTTTAACAGTGGATATTTTTTGGAGTGATAATCACCTGGATAAAGTAACAATTAAATCCAAGTACGATTCCAACTTCAGTTTGATATATGGAGATAAGGTAGTCCCTATCGAAATAGAGAGTGGAGAAACATACGTTCATGAAACTATACATAACTAAAAAGCAATAAACTGCTAACAGTGTTTAAAAAGAATAGATGGAACAGTAGTAATCCCAGGAGTTATATCTAGCTTCAACTTTCTTGCATTTTGACAGGCAAATGTCGCGCAATCGTCTACTATTGTTATACTCACTGTCAGCCCTTATTATAAAACTTTAGCGAACGTTAAAACATGAAGGTTATTATAATCCTTATTGTACTGGTGTTTCTTTTTTCATGCAAATCTGAACAGGATTACATGTTAAAACAAGCTCAGATTGATTCAACTTTGGTAAAGCGCCTGGAAGAGAATCTGGAAAATGCATTTAAAGAAAAGAAAATCGAATCACTTGACTCTTTTCTTTTAGATTGGGTTAACAGATATGACTTTAAAAAGAAGATAAGTGACCCGATTGAGCATGATGTTTATGAAGTTTTTAAAACCATTTATAAGAGAACTAATATTTCAAAGCTTGAACCATCTTGGGGGAGTGATGATTTTATACAAAACTATATTGTAGTTCAAAGTAGTGTTCCTTTTTTTGTCAAAGGCTGGAACTATGAAAATATTGAAGATGACAATTGGCCAACTATATTTGATTTAAAACCGAATATTAGTGACATTCATTCGTCAAAGCTATTGTATCTTACACCTGAATATGAGCTAGCTATCCGAAAATTTATAAAAAACAAAGAAGGTTATGCATACGATGAAGAATTATTCTATCAGTTAGAAAATGAAAGAATAAAATTCTTAAAGTATAGATTAATAGTGAATTACGGTGGGTATAGGTTTGAAGACCACATTCCATATCGATTTTGGCATTTGGTTACTCATCCAAAAGTCCAATTCATCGAGTTTAATAAAAGTAGAGATTCTGCTCAAGTTTTTATCTATAAATATGGAGACGAATACATTGTTGATTTATTTAGGCAAGATAATACCTGGACATTTGTCAAATCATATTTGGAAAGCGTAGAATAAAATAACAAGGGCTAACACGCCGCACATTACCCATTGCTGGGAAGCAGAGCTTTACTCGAGCAGATTGGCTTCGCCGATTCTCTCTCGTCTTCTATGACAAATAATCTTAATACAAACCTGTTATAGCGCCATGCGGCTACCCCTTGGCTAACAATTAAATTCGGTCAAGTGTTAAATGTTTGATATTGAAATTTTACACATGAGAATACAAATTAAGACAAAGGAATACTTGGCTTCAATGGTTCTAATGTTGTTAAGTGTTGTGGCAATCGGACAAAATAAAGATGCATTGAGAATAACGTCACTTGTGAATGAATCCTGGCTAAGTATTGAAAATGCGGAGTACGAAAAAAGTCGCAACATAGCTGAACAGATATTAAAAATTGATGAAGATTATTGTTTCGGGTATATTCTACTTGGAACCATTTATGCAAAATATGCAAACGACAGCTCTAACAAGAACAATGTTGAAAAGGGGATAATTTATTGTTTGGCAATTGACATGTTTGAAAAGGCTAAGAATGTAAACCCAAAGTGTGCAGAGATTGCAAATGAGAACATTGAAATTTATTCAAATTATCTTGTGGACAGGGAAAGCGTTTTTATTCATATAAAAGAAGGAGAAGAAGTTAGTATTGACGACTGGATAAAGCGAAGAACTAAATTTCGATATAAGGACTAAATAACAATAACGGTAGCCAACACGCTAATATATTGGACGTTAGTTGGTGGTTGACAACACCAAATCCTTGAATTTTCAACCCTTTGTTTATTTTTAAAAGGTGTTCGAGATTTTCAATTGGTTCGCAAGTGACGATTTAATAAGGGTGCTCATGAACTTACGATTGAGCGTAAAATTGAAAAGATAAAAACTAATACAAGGTTTGGCTCGGAGAATTTTTGGGAGTTTGGTTCCTTAGATCGCCTAAAGCTTCATCTAGCCAACCAACAGCGTTAATTTAGTTCAAATGAGAAGAGTTTCTATATTATTAGGAATAACTGGTTTATTGTTAATTCTATCATCTAATATCAATGGTCAATCCAATAGGTTAATACAAATTGTTGATTCAATTACTACAAGCAGTTTAACCTATGAACTGGACACTAACTTGACGAATGTTATTAAACCTCAACCATTAATAATGATTGATGGTCATTTGACAAGTAAAAGAGTGTTAAAGCATATTCGAATAGAAGATATAGTTTCGATTCATTCTCTATCAGATTCAATAGCTTTTCAGACTCTGGATCCAAAAGCATGGGGAGGAATAATAATAATTCAAACAAATTTAAAGAATCGAAAACTAAAGAAAATACTAAGGCTAAATAAACACATATAATTCATTGCAGGCTGCAACACACTTTGGGTCGAGCAGATTGGCTTCGCCATAGAACCATATTTTGACCATAATACAAACGCAATATTCGAATGAAGACTGTTCTTAAACTATCGGTAGGTTTATCTTTAATTCTAATACTATTAGGACTATATGGTTATTTTCATATAAAGAATAGTTGGAAATCATTTACTTCGGAATCAATTTTAATTAAGCTAACCAAGGAAATAAAAAATGCAGAACCTCTACCTGAATTGTTTTATGCCTTATACAATACAGAATATCCAAATTGCTTTAAATACAATCATCGAAGACATTTGATAAACAGTTTATTTATAGACGAATATTCGTCCCCCCCCAGTCATAATGTTGCCAGACTTATTGGACATTCAATCAAAACAACCATCAATAGTGAAAAGCAAAGACGTGATTTTTTATTTTATCCCTACTCATTGACCTGGGAAATAGAAAAATCAACAAATCAATATGAATGTTTGAATTGGCTTGCGCGAAATTGTGATTTGGTGTATAACAAGAAAGGAATTGAAGATGCTGCAATATTTTTTTATAAAGACACATTAACAGACTTAGATTCAATAGAAATGGCCTCTATGGTTTTAATGATGAAAAATCCAGCTTTCTACGATCCGATAAGAAGACCAGAATTTGTAAAGGAGAAGTCTTTAAAACTAATCGAGAAGCTTAGAAATATTGAATAACAGCAAGTTCTATGGCCAAAAAAACCGCTGTAGAGTATATAAGGCAAGTAGTGAGTTTTGGTAGGTTTTAAGCTTCTGTAAACGCTGCCAAATTCTCTAATATTCAGCATTTTATTTATTTTTAATAGGTGTTCGAGATTTTCAATTGGTTCGCAAGTGACGATTTAATAAGGGTGCTCATGAACTTACGATTGAGCGTAAAATTGAAAAGATAAAAACAAATACAAGGTTTGGCTCGGAGAATTTTTAGGGAGTTTGATTCCTTAAAATACCTAACGCTTAATCTAGCCAACCGTTGCATAAATAACGTTACTACATTATAAACTGAAATATAGAAATGAAAAGAATCTATTATTTATTCACTTTAATCCTCCTATTCGGAATTAATAGCCAGGCACAGGATACTTTACTGCTTAACCAGGCTGGGAAAATCACAATTAAAGGATTTGAGTCATTTTATCGAGAATGTAATTATAATTTAGAATCTAAAAAGCCAGAAGGAGAATTTAATGACTATTATGCTGTATCATCAAATATTTACGCAACGGGTTCTTATGTGAATGGAAAAAAGAAGGGAATATTCTCGATATATGACATAAATGGAAAAAAGAACTATTCGATTCGTTATAACGACAATTCACAAATTGACACAATTACAATTTACGAAAACGGAGAACGAACTAAATTAAAGTTTAGCGAGGCTAATAACGAATTGGCATTCTATGAATTCAATGATTCATTAAATAATAACTTGTTGAATGAAGGAAATGGAACGATTTCTTATAATACGACTGATTTTTCTATCTATGGACAGGTGAAAAATTTTAGACCAAATGGAGATTGGGAAATAGTAACTCCTGATTTTACAATTATTGAAAAATTCAAGAAAGGTGTTTTTATTTCCGGTATGGGAAAACAAGTAAATGGTCAGGAATTTCAAACAGTTATATCAAATATCAAATATTTTTTAGTAAATACTGAATATCTGGAAAATACAGAAAAGCTGTTGATTTCTGATTTTTATCGCAAACGGGATTATCCAAAATTGCATGAAATTTTTACTCCAAAATGGAATCTGCATTCTCAAACAGAAGGTGGATTTATAATCGTGGAAGACCAAGCAGGTTTTCCCGGGGGAAAGGAGAATTTGATAAGCTATATACAATCTAAAATTGTTTATCCAAAGGAAGCTCAGGAAAATAATATTAAGGGAACAGTGATTGTTTCATTCACAATTGATATTGATGGACAGGTTAAGAATCCTGAGATAATAAAAAGTTTAGGTTATGGTTGCGATGAAGTTGCACTTGACATTGCTCATGATATGCCTGATTGGATTCCTGGACAACAAAGAGGAAAACCTGTTCCGGTGACCTTTAAGATTCCATTGAGATTTGAATAATTACACAGCCTGACAACAAATAAACCTAATGCGGAGTAATTTGCTAAAATTGAACTTTAAAGCATTTTACAGAAGGTAAGCTTAAGACTGCCCAATAGTGGTAAATTAGAACATATGTATACTATCAATATGAAATACTACCACTAGTTTAGTTGCTACAAGCCATCAGTTAACAGAAATTAAAATTTCCGCATATGAAAATGATCCTCCTCATGATGTTTTGTTTGTTGTTCGTGTCTTGTTCTAATCCGGATGGAACAAGCATGCCAGCATCCGGTACCAAAGAGATATCACCATTCGATAGTAAGGATTCCATTATTCTTAAAGCAGCTCATGTGGTGCCGACAGCTAACCAGTATGCGGCATTGAAAAATGAGTTTATCGCTTTTATTCATTTTGGCCCCAATACCTTTACGCGAATGGAGTGGGGGAATGGGAAAGAAGACCCTTCTGTTTTTAATTTACAAAATCTTGATACCGATCAGTGGTGTGAAGCCATGAAAGCGGCGGGCATGAAGATGGTGATATTTACCGCTAAGCATCACGATGGCTTTTGTTTGTGGCAGTCGAGATATACCCAGCATGGTATCATGTCATCGCCATTTATGAATGGAGAAGGTGACGTTATGAAAGATCTGGCTGCATCATGCCAGAAGTATGGTTTAAAACTCGGCGTTTACCTTTCGCCAGCCGATCTTTTTCAAATTGAAAGTCCCGATGGCCTGTATGGTAACCTAAGTGAATATACACACCGGGTTATTCCACGTGAGGTCGAAGGCCGACCCTTTGAGAATAAAACAACTTTCACCTTCAGGGTCGATGACTATAACGAATACATGCTAAATCAACTGTTTGAATTATTAACCGAATACGGACCGATTGATGAAGTATGGTTTGATGGTGCTCACCCCAAACGAAAAGGTGGACAAACGTATAACTATGCAGCCTGGAAAGAACTCATCCAAACATTGGCTCCCAAGGCTGTTATTTTTGGTCGGCAGGACCTGCGTTGGTGTGGAAATGAATCAGGAGGCACACGTGATGCAGAATGGAATATTATCCCATACCAGGATGATCCCAATCAAATGAATCATTTTGCCGATATTACCGGTGAATCAATAGCCGAAAGAGAGCAGCTCTATGCAGCAAAATACCTGCATTATCAACCCGCCGAGACGAATACCTCGATCAGGGAAGGATGGTTTTATCGTGATGATACAGATCAAAAGGTCAGAAATGCAGATGATGTGTTTGATATATATGAGCGATCGGTGGGAGGTAACTCTATTTTCCTGCTAAACATACCACCCAACAGGGAAGGTAGGTTTTCGCCCAAAGATGTGGAAGTATTAAAGGAAACGGGTAAACGTATTAAAGAAACCTATGCTGAAAATTTGTTCCTCCATGCCAAAGGGCCTGCCAATATTCTGGATCATGATGATGACAGCTATATTGTACTGAGTGAAGAAGATAAATCATTTGTTATCACTACCCCCGAAGAGATAACCATTAATCGATTCCTTATTCAGGAAGCTATTACAACACATAGTGAACGCATTGAAGAGTGCGCGTTGGATGTATGGGTTAATAAGGAATGGAAAGAGGTAGCTACCGGAAGAAATGTGGGTTACAAGCGCATTTTACGTTTCAGGGAAATTACAGGCAGTAAGTTCAGGTTCAGGGTATTAAAATCGCGTTTTCAACCTGCTGTTTCCAATGTGTCGGCTCATTATTACCAAACACGGCCACCACAACTTGAGATAAGCAGAGATGTTAACGGTCTGGTATCCATACAGCTTAAAGAGCACCAATTCAGATGGAAGCCACACGGAGAAAATATTGCTGAGAATTTATATGGTGATTTTGAGATCAGGTTCACCAAAGACGGAAGCGAGCCATCACGAAGCTCGGCTGTTTATACAGAACCATTTTTGCTGGAAAGTGGCGAGATAAATGCCCGTGCTTATATAAAGGACCAAACGGGCTCTGTGGCTTCACGGTTATTTGGTGTTGTCAAAAGCAATTGGAAACTGGCAGGTGTTGATAGTGAGCGCAAAAATCATGGTGGAGCAATGGCCTTTGATGGGGATAAGAATACCTATTGGCACTCTGAGGAGAATAGTTCAGGACATTATATCGCTATTGATTTAGGGAAAGCCTGCGAGATAAAGGGATTTACATATACGCCACAACTGGCACATTCAAAAGGCATGATACAGAAAGGAAAGATTTCAACCAGTATGGATGGTCAAACCTGGACGTTTCTGGACGAGTTTACATTTGGTAACCTGGTTAATGATCCGGGCACGAGGCGACATATGTTTTCAGTACCCGTACAAACCAGGTATGTTCGCTTGGAAACAACTGAAATAGCCGCTAATGATAAATCCGCTTCAATAAGTGAAATAGACTTTCTGAACGATGACCGAAATTGATATACTTATCAAACAAAAACTATTAGGCAAGACGATATCAACTATTAGACTATTTAATATTAATGACGATTACTATGCCTTTTATGAAGATTCTCACTGGGTATTTGATGGTGGGATTCAGTTCTGTATAGATGATGCCATAGTTTGCTGGGGCTATGATTATGAGAAAGAAATGATGGAACTCTCTTTTGATAAGGAGATAACAGATAAACTTGAAGGGACTAAGCATTATCAGGTTGATTCAAAAAATATCAAAGGTATATCTGAACTACAAGGTGCAACAATTAAGGATGTGAGTATAAAATGGGAATTCTATCAAAATATAGATGAGAATTTTGAACCCTATGGAGATAAAATTTACGCGCCCATTGAAATCGTTCTCTATTTTGATTTCAATATGACTTTACAGCTAGCACTAATTGATTTTGAAATAGATGAACAAGCATTCAAAATGGTTCAACCAACATATGATTTAGAGGGCGAAATGCTATACAGTTTCAATAAGCAAATAAAAATAAACGAACTTTAGCTGGGCATTTAGCGCAAGTGTTCGGTATCAGCTGCTCATTTCTTTGGTATGTCTTGCCACTTGCATGCAAACACCTTCGGTACGGCACCGACCCCGCTTCCGTAATTGCTCGATGCTTGTTCGGTAATCCTTCGGTAAATCTTCGCTTACACGCGTAGCCGAAGGATTACCGAAGAACTAGCGAAAACGAGTAGAAGCAGGCCCGAAAATGCCTCGAAATTGACACGATAGACCAAAAAATGAACTGAAGATGCACTATTTTGAGTGTTTTTGGCTCAAATTACGTTAATTCTCTAACGTTTAATAGTTAATGATATGGTGATAAAACGCACTGGAAATTCCATAATGCTCACATAATGAGATGATCATGATGTTTTTCAAATTACAATGCATGCATTGTAATTGACTGGGGCATTCAGTGTTTGTATGTTTGTGAAGAGCTTAAAATGGAAAACCTAAAAACACAACGATTATGAGACTCAACAAAACAATACCAGGCTGCCTACCTCCAGAACATCATCGTGGATTACCCTTTTCAGGAGGGAAGTACAGTCACAGACCGGGAACTGTCGAATTGATAGCTAAGCTGCTCATAGCTGGCTGTCAATCTGCCATAATTATAGCCCAGGGCAAAGTGTAGCGACAAACGGGGTTTCTACACAAGCATAAACCCCACTGCAACCCCGGAAGGATTAAGATCTTAGTATTCTTAATTATTTCAGCAGAAGAAATAACAGGTAAGGGGATGACTGCAAGCTTAAACTAATAATTACATAAGTTGACTTGCTGAGGAACATGCAAGGATATAAAAAGTCTCTACTCGCCAAAATTTGTGATTACGACGAACAATTAAAGTAGCCTGTGACAATTATAAAGTTTGAAGAAGTCTTACCAGAATAAAAAATAATGACAACTAGTAAAGAAATATTTAAATATTTACTTGATATTATTTCTACCAAAACTGGGGAATCAAAGGAAAAGCTTCATTTGTATACAACAATTAATATTGATTTAGAAATTTATGGAGATGATTGGGATGAACTGATGTGGCCTATTCTTGAAAGATATCCGATAGAAGAACATTCAACTTTTGAATTTAAAAGACATATGGCACCTGAGGGGGATTTAATTTTACCTTTTCTATTAGAGCTAGTTTTAACAATTCCTAAGTTTATAATAGGAGCAATAATTTACCCCTTTAAGAAAGAAATGGGGCTTAGAATATTTCAAAAACGTATTTTTGGTATTCTCGAATATGATGAACAACCATTATATATAGCAGATATATACAATTCAATTCTAAAGGGAAAATGGGAGTATGCAAAGGATTCTAATCTTGAACTTAAAGAACTAATTAAATAATTAATGGAGGCAATTGTTTTGACCAATACTATATAGGCCATAGAGTTTACTGTCAATATACTAACAACGTGGTCTAACGAGTAATTTAAAAGAAGGCTTTGCTCTGGAGGTTTAGGGTAATTCAGCTGCCTCGCGATCTTAAGCACAAGCAAAAAACGTAATACATGAAGAGATCTTTCTATACAATTATTTTAGCGACATTAATTCTTGCGAGCTGTTCTTTTCACAAAGAAAAAACGACAGATGATAGTAATATTCTGACAGACATAATTGATTTAGAGCTAGAAAGAGAGAAGTTAAGCCCACTTGAAAGTGTAAACAAAAGAGACACGTTGATTATAGAGTTTGAAGGAAGTGAATTTGGAGAATGGGGTGGTCTCAAAGAAACATTTTTTTTTCAAAGAAACGCTGACAATATTATAGTTGCTCGTTTTTTGAGAGATTCTGTTTCTTTTGATACTAAGGGAGATAATGGAGCTGGAATATTTGACCATTCTAAGAGAAAGATTGCACAAGACACATGTTTGACGTCAAAACTTATTGGACAAATTGAAGCTTAAAATTAAGAGATACTTTTAGTTCTACAAACAGCTAAATCATGATGATAATGATGAGCTGTTGGAACTGTTGTAAACTCAAAGAGTTTTC
>NZ_JBNGPA010000058.1:0-16256 GCF_050589845.1 Carboxylicivirga agarovorans
AAATTGTTACAAAAGTTTCTAAAACCACCTCCCGGTTCGTACCTCACCGGACTCCTCCTTTTTGTAAGGAGGAGAGCTGATTTACATGATGCATAGATCTATACGTTTATAAAACTTCTTTTCGAACCCTAAAAGGCGTTGCACCAAGTTCTGATGTATCAGGCTTTGACTGCGTCGATTTTCAATTCAGCCTGACATACAGCTATAATACTATTAAATTTTTCATCAACGGAGAAACTAAAATTTCAGTTAATCACCCCAAACCTAAAATAAAAAAACAGAAGGCAGTTTATAGGCGTGACAGCTGTGAAGTTCTTTCTCTATCGTTTGTGTAAAATTTATGCCTAGACCCAGATTTTGGTTGTGATCCCTTACAATGGGGTCTCTGCGGGTTGTGGAGTATGCATAAAAAAAGAGGCTGTCCAAAACGGACAGCCTCTTTGTATCTTTTGAAAAAGATCGGACTGAATTACTCAGCAGCCGGAGCTTCAGGAGCTTCTTCTGTTCCTTCAGTAGCTTCTTCTTCAGCTTCCTCACCTGCAGCTTCAGCAGCAGCAGCTTTGGCAGCAGCCTCAGCTTCAGCAGCCAATTCAGCTTTCTTAGCAGCAAGAGCTTCTGCTCTTTCAGCATTGATCTTAGCTTCCTGCTCTAAACGCTCTTTAGAAGCGTCAGCTTTAGCACCTGCTAATTGATCTTTCTTAGCTTGAATCTTACCTTCTTTTTCAGTTAACCAAGCGTTGAAACGCTTTTCAGCTTCTGCCTCATCAAAAGCACCTTTTTTAACACCTTCCAATAAGTGCTTCTTCATCATAACACCTTTGTACGAAAGAATCGCACGGGCAGTGTCAGTTGGCTGAGCACCTTTGTCTAGCCATGTAAGGGCTTTGTCAAAGTTCAAATTAATAGTAGCAGGATTTGTGTTCGGGTTGTAAGAACCAATTCTTTCAATGAACTTACCATCGCGTGGTGATCTGCTATCGGCTACTACGATGTGGTAGTAGGCATACCTTTTACGTCCGTGACGTGCCAGTCTGATTTTTACAGGCATAGTATTACGTTTTAATATTAAACAATTGCAAAAACTCGTTTTGCGGCTGCAAAGATAGAGCTTTAATTTTTATCCAACAATATATTAGTGCTTTATATTAATTTAAGTGGTTTATAACAAAGCATGTGCATGACGTATCAAATGAAAAAAACACTTCTTAAAAGTATGTATTATCATGTTGTCATGAACATTGAAAGTGCCATAAAATAAGGTTTTATCGAAATGAGGTATAGCCACATGTTCGTGAGTAGAGGTGAAACAACGAAGTGACTTATTTTGAAGTTATTTTAATGTGTATTCGATTTTCTAAGGCATATTGCGGGTTATTGTTTTTAACCTCGGCATTCAGCATTTAAATCCCTATATTCGCACTCCGCCGTAACTCTAAGGCAAGAAATTTTATAATACTGATTCTGAGATGTTTTTAATATTTGATACCGAAACAACCGGATTACCCAAGAAGTGGAAAGCACCATTAACTGACTTTGATAATTGGCCAAGAATGGTTCAATTGGCTTGGCAGTGTCATGATGTGGAGGGTAATTTCCTGTTTGCCAAGAACCATGTGATCACTCCTGATGGTTTTGTCGTGCCTGAGGATGTGGTATCAGTGCACGGTATTTCTACTGAAATAGCTCAGGAGAAAGGTATCCCGCTTAAAGAAGCCCTGCTTGATTTTATGCAAGATGTTAAACGATCAAAGTTTATCATCGGTCATAATGTATCCTTCGATATAAATATTGTTGGTTGTGAATTGCTTCGCAGCGAAATGGATGAGACTGACCTCACATCTGCTCCTGTTATTGATACAATGACGGGCAGTAAGGAGTTTTGTGATTTGAAACGCAAGGGACAGTTAAAGAATCCAACACTGACCGAGCTTCACCTGAAATTGTTTGGTGTTCCATTCGCCGAAGCACATAACGCGGCTGCCGATGTGGAAGCGACTTCGCGTTGTTTCCTTGAGTTGATACGTGTTGATGGCTTAAGTCCTGATTTGCACAAAATGACTGGCGGTCAGATTCAGGCCTTTAAAAATAATAACCCGACTACCATTCAACTGGCGGGCGTTGAGTATGAATCGTTCAAAGTCAGTTCTGCATTTGATGAGGTATCAATTGAAGAAGAAGAACGAAAATGGGAGGAGGCTAAGAAGAATATCGATCCACAGCCCTTTGTACATTTGCATGTGCATTCACAGTATTCTATCCTCGACGGTGCTGCAAAGACAGCCGATATAGCCGCTAAAGCTAAAGAAGATGGAATGGTGGCAGTGGCACTTACCGATCATGGCAGCATGTTTGGAGCTAAGGAGTTTCATGTCGCTTGTGGTAAGGCTGACATCAAACCAATCATTGGGGTTGAAGCCTATGTGGCCAAGCGAGGTCATTTGCGTAAGGATGATAAGACAGATTCGGGAGGACACCATATCATATTGCTTGCCAAAAACTATACAGGTTATCAAAACCTGATGAAAATGACTTCAATAGCACATACCGATGGTATGTATTACAAACCTCGTATTGACAAGGATTTACTTGAAAAATATAACGAAGGGGTTATTGTAAGCAGCGCCTGTTTAGGAGGTGAAGTGTCGCAACATATTATGGCTGGTAATATTGATAAAGCAAAGGAAACAATCCTCTGGTATAAGGATGTTTTTGGCGAGGATTACTACCTGGAGATCATGCGTCACCGGAATAATGATCCACGCCTGCGAGCCGATGTTTATGAAAACCAGGTGAGAGTTAATAAGGTGATACGTCATTTAGCTGCCGAATTGGGGGTTAAGGTTATTGCTACAAATGATTCACATTTTATGAATCCTGAAGATGCTGAAGCCCACGATGTATTGGTGTGTTTGAGTACAGGTCGCGATTACGATGATCCGACACGCATGCGCTATACAAAGCAGGAGTGGTTCAAGACTACTGAAGAGATGAACGAACTCTTTGCCGACGTGCCGGAAGCTTTGGCTAATACCGCTGAAATAGCTGAAAAGGTGGAGGCCTTTAAACTGGATTCCAACCCCATTATGCCACCCTTTGATATTCCAGAAGATTTTGGTACGATGGATGGCTATCGTGAAAAGTTCGATGAAGCTAAACTGATCGAAGAATTTGGTGAAGAACGCTATGAAAAGCTGGGTGGATATGATAAGGTATTGCCCATTAAGCTGGAGGCCGATTATTTAGATTTCCTGACTTTTGAAGGTGCTAAAAAAAGATATCCGGGCGATGAGTTAACGGATGATAAACGTGAGCGTCTCGAATTTGAGCTGGAAACGATTAAGACGATGGGTTTCCCCGGTTACTTCCTTATTGTTCAGGATTTTATTAACTGGGCCAAAGATAATGGTGTACTGGTAGGACCAGGCCGCGGTTCGGCAGCAGGAGCTGCCGTGGCCTATTGCGTTGGAATTACCGACGTGGATCCGATTAAATATGATTTGCTATTTGAGCGTTTTCTGAATCCTGATCGTATATCAATGCCCGATGTCGACATCGATTTTGATGATGATGGCCGACAAGAAGTATTGGATTATGTGACACACAAGTATGGACAGGAAAAGGTAGCACATATCTGTACCTTTGGTACAATGGCAACCAAGAGTTCAATCAAGGATGTGGCGCGTGTGTTACGTCTGGAACTGGCTGAAGCCAACCGTTTAGCTAAAATGGTGCCTGAAGCACCCAAGATGAGTTTTAAAAAGGCCTATAAGGAAGAGCCTGCATTGCTTGAAGAAAAAGAGTCTTCGAACCCGCTTATTGCCAAAACCATCAAATTTGCAGAGGCTTTGGAAGGTTCGGTGCGACAAACGGGTGTCCATGCCTGTGGTGTACTGATTGGTAAAAATCCGCTTGACGAACACGTGCCGGTAATGCCAACCAAAGGAGAGGAATTGCTAACCACTCAATATGACGGACGTTTTGTAGAAGATATAGGCTTGCTAAAAATGGACTTCCTGGGTTTGAAGACCTTGTCCATTATTAAAGAGGTGCTTGATAACGTAAAGCTTTCAAAAAATATTGACGTTGATATCAACAATGTCGACCTCGAAGATGAAGAGACTTTTCAGCTGTTTAGCCGTGGTGAAACAACGGCCATATTCCAGTTTGAGTCGCCGGGTATGAAGAAGCACCTCAAGGCTCTTAAGCCAAACCGATTTGAAGACCTGGTAGCGATGAACGCCTTGTACCGTCCCGGACCGATGGAATATATCCCTTCATTTATCGCCCGTAAACACGGCCGTGAAGAGATTGAATACGATCATCCGATGATGGAGCCTTACCTGAAAGATACCTATGGTATTACGGTTTACCAGGAGCAGGTGATGCTTCAGTCCCGTGCCCTGGGTGGCTTTACCCGTGGAGACTCAGACTCCCTGCGTAAAGCAATGGGTAAGAAGATCATGGCCATGATGGATAAGCTGAAGGAGAAGTTTATCAAAGGTTGTTTAGACAGTGAGGAGTTTGTAGGCGCTTGTAAAGATGGTAAGACATCAATCACAAAACCTGAGGATCTGATAGAAAAGATATGGAAAGACTGGGAAGCCTTTGCCAGTTATGCCTTTAACAAGTCGCACTCGGTGTGTTACGCTTATATTGCATATCAGACGGGTTACCTGAAAGCTCACTATCCGGCTGAATTTATGGCCGGTGTACTAAGTCGTAACCTAAGCGATATTACCAAGATCACCAACTTCATGGAAGAGTGTAAAAACATGGGGATGGATGTACTGGGGCCTGATGTCAATGAATCATACCGGAAGTTTACGGTAAACAAAGATGGGGCGATTCGTTTTGGTATGGCAGGTATTAAAGGTGTTGGTGAAGGTGCTGTAGAGGCCATTATCCAGGAACGGGAGAAAGGAGGGCCTTACAAATCGGTTTATGATTTCGTGGAGCGTTTGCCATTGACAACAGTTAATAAAAAGAACATTGAAGCATTGGCTTTCTCAGGTGCTTTTGACACCATGGGACAATATCACAGGGCACAGTTCTTTGGTAAGCACGAGAATGATGATATGAACTTTATAGAACACCTGATTCGCTATGGAAACCGTTATCAGGCCGATAAAGCCTCGTCTCAGAACTCGCTGTTTGGTGCTATGGGAGGTGACATTGCCATCAAAACACCTGACATGCCTGATTGTGCGGAATACTCCATCATCGAGAAACTGAATCACGAAAAGGAATACATTGGTATATATTTGTCAGCTCATCCGCTGGATCAGTACAAACTTGAGATGAATCATTTTATTCATCACCGTTTGAAACAGCTGGATGATCTGGAAGCAATGAGAGGCAGGGATATTACCCTGGCAGGAAGCGTGGTTAATGTGCGACGCGGAACGACAAAAAAAGGGAACCCATATGCCATTATGACAATGGAGGATTACACAGGTTCGTTTGAATTTGCATTTTTTGGCAACGACTTCACCGAATATCTGCCATATCTGGAGATAGGTTATTTTATAATGGTGAAGGGCAGGGTACAACCAAGACGCTATAATCAGGATGAACTGGAGTTCAAGATAAATAACATCAAGTTTTTAAGTGAATTGCGTGATACTCTGGTTAATACCATAACTTTGAAGGTGCCTTTAAACGCTATATCACAAGAGTTAATTACTGAATTGGCTAATATTTTACAGTCCAATGAAGGAAATGTAACTCTGAAATTTATGGTGCAGGACCCGGAAACAAAGAATGCGGTACAGTTCTTGTCAAGAACTATGCGCGTTGATTTAAACGATGATTTGATTAAATATATAGACGAACATCAGGACCTGGAAATGAGTATTGCCTAAGAGCTTGATGAGAATCAGTTATTATTCTTATATCTATATATTAAAAAATGTGTATTTTTGAACACGCCCAAGTAAAATTATTTAACTTTGGGCAATCACTTTTAAGTTAGGAAGTTAAAATTTTTATAATAATAAAGTAAAACAGATTTGCTATGTTGATCGAAGTTACTGATGCCAATTTTGAAGAGTTAGTATTAAATTCAGATAAGCCAGTATTGGTTGATTTCTGGGCTGAGTGGTGTGGGCCATGTCGTATGGTTACTCCTATTGTTAAAGAATTGGCAGAAGAGTACGGTGAGAAAGCCGTAATCACAAAAATGGATGTTGATAGTAATCCGGGCACTTCAGTGAAGTTTGGTATTCGTAACATCCCAACTATTTTATTTTTTAAGAATGGTGAAGTAGTTGACAAACAAGTTGGAGCCGTTCCAAAAACTATTTTGGCGTCTAAATTAGATGCTCTTTTATAGTAACAAAATACTTATAATGGGGGCTGTCAAACATTTTTGACAGCCTTTTTTTAATCCTTAAGTTAAACTACCCCCTTATTTTTTATTTTATGAAACGATTACATTTACTGGTGGCCGTACTGGTAATTGCATTGAGCAGTTGTCAGTTTTTCGGACCACAGAAGGAAGTGGTGAAAACCAACTCCAAAAATGCAGATGGAACCTTTATTAAAAAACGTCACTTTAATGATGACCCGTATTCACCTGTTGAATGGGAGATATCAATGAAGTTTAAAGAAGGAAGTAAATCTGCCATCCGTCACGGAGTTTCGAAACGATTCTCAAAGTCAGGGAAGCTTTTAGAAACAATTCCTTATAAAGACAATAAAAAGGACGGAACACGACTCACTTATCATTCGACAGGTAAGGTTTATAAAGAACAACCGTATGTTGACGGGCGCCTGAATGGTATCTGTAAGCGCTACGACAGAGAAGGGCGTATTACGGCCGAGTATGAATATAAAAACGGTTTACCAGGTGTAGGACTAAAGCGCTATACCAACCTTGGTAAGCAGCGTCCCGATCCGTCTATTAAAATCACCAAAACCGATAATATTCGTACATCAAGCACCTATATAATAGGATTATCCTTACAGGGTGAAGGTACAAAAAGCATAAAGTCGGTTGAGTTTTACGAAGGGCAGCTTATTGAAGGTAAATTCTACCATAAAAATTTATCACCAGCTAAGAAGCTATCGTCTAAAAAAGGAGAAATCCGTATTAAATTGGCGAGCGGAAGTTCGGTAAATAAGACTTTAAACATTATCGCGGTTTGTAAAACATCAGATGGTTTAAGCCTGATTATGCAAAAGCCTGTTAAGGTTGATGCCCGTGGCATTTAATCATTGACATGACATAAAGAGAAAGGCCCGGAATTGTAATTCCGGGCCTTTTCTTTATGGTGTATATCGTAATGGTTTATCCCATCATCATACCAACAATAGTGGCTGACATCAGCGAGGCTAAAGTACCGGCCAGTAAAGCTCTGAATCCAAATTTGGAAAGGAATTCACGCTTGTTAGGTGCCAGGCCGCCAATGCCACCAATCTGAATACCTATAGAGGCGAAGTTGGCAAATCCGCAAAGCATATATGTAGCCATGATTACTGACTTGCTATGCATTAATGCACCCGATGATTTAAACTCTGCCAGGCTGGTGTAACCAACAAACTCACTGGCAATGATTTTCTCACCCAACAACTGACCTACCAGGGCAATGTCTTGCGACGGAACACCTATTAACCACATGAGAGGAGCCAGGCAGTAGCCGAGAATAAATTCAAGATTAAAATGTTCGTACTGACCATTGGTCCACTGGGCAATGGAAGCATTAAGACTTGTCCATTCACCTACTTTATCAAATCCATAATTGACAAGGGCAATAAAAGCGAAGAATACCAGTAACATTGCACCTACATTAGCAGCTAGTTTTAAGCCCTCGGTTGTTCCGTTACTCATGGCATCTAAGATGTTACTTCCAATCTTATCCATCGATATCTTGATCTCTGACTTAATCTCTTCTGTTTGAGGAACCAATACTTTAGAAATAACAATGGCACCAGGTGCAGCCATTACTGACGCAGTAAGCAGGTGCTTGGCAAACATCAGGCGTTGAACGGGATCGTCACCACCTAAAAAGCCAATATAGGCGGCTAATACACCACCGGCAACGGTGGCCATTCCTCCTACCATTACTAAAAACATTTCTGACGCATTCATCTTAGGCAGGTAGGCTTTGATCATTAGGGGAGCTTCAGTTTGTCCAAGAAAAATATTTCCTGCTACTGATAAGCTTTCTGCTCCTGAAAGATTCAATGCCTTAGTAAGTGCCCAGGCCAGTGCCCACACTACCTTTTGAATAACGCCCAGGTAGAATAGCACACTTGTCAAAGCAGAAAAGAAAATGATGGTGGGTAATATTTGAAAGGCGAAGATGTAGCCAAACGTTGATGAATCTAACAGGTCGCCCAATAGAAATTCACTTCCAACTTTAGTAAAATCAAGTACCAGTGTGAAAAGCTTACCTAAGAACTCAAATATGCTTTGTACAAAAGGGATATAAAGAACCGAAACGGCCAATATAAGCTGGATGCCAAGACCTATTCCAACTACTTTCCAGGAAATGCCTTTGCGATTTAAACTAAACAACCAGGCAATACCAATTAATACTGCCATTCCAAATAAGCCACGGATAATACCCATGAAATTAAATGAAGCGGCTGTGTCTACTTCTACAACTAAATTGGGATTTTGGGCAAATAAAGCGGTCGATAATATTAGGCAAATGAATGCCAGAAGAAATTTCTTCATGAGGTTTAGGAATTTAAATAAATGTTAGACTGGAACGAAGCGCGAGTTATTTCTCTTCTCTGCGGTTTATTTCATCCCTGATTTTTGAGGCCTTTTCATAATCCTCCGCCATTATGGCTTCGTCCAATAGCTTCTTTAAATCATCCAGCGATTTGGACTGATATTGTGTGCTGCTCTCTTTTTTCGATTCTGTTTTTTCAATTGGTGAAATAGAGTGTCCCTCTTCTTTTTTATCAAAATCAAGCACTATGCCTGCCTTTTCAATAATATCGTCGTAGGTATAAATAGGACAACCAAAGCGTAAGGCCAACGCAACCGCGTCTGAAGTGCGTGAATCAATGTGAAGCTTTTCGTTATCTCTTTGGCAAACAAGCTCAGAATAAAAGATCCCTTCTTCGAGTTTATATACAACTACTTCTTGAATATCAATATTAAATGACTTTGAAAAATTAAGAAACAAATCGTGTGTTAAAGGACGTGGTGGTTCTAACCCCTCAAGCTTTATGGCGATTGATTGTGCTTCTACGCCTCCTATGATAATTGGTATTCGCCTTTCTCCATCTTCTTCGGCCAACACAAGGGCGTAGGCACCAGATTGTGTTTGGCTATATGATAAACCAAGAATGTTTAACTTGATTTTTTTTCTGCTCATAACGCTTATTAGATCTTTGTCTCTTACAATTTGATAGTTTAATATATATCAAAAATAGAGAGGATTAGTGTTGTTTATTGCATTGAAACAAATATAGTAATTAGTTTTTAACATTTTTAGATAAAGGCTTTTTAATAACCGGAGTTCTATTTAAATTTCACAGCTGAAATTGAACTAAAAAACTTATTTTCAGCAAAGAGAACGTTTTTTTATTTGTGTTGAAAAGTAATTTTATATACTTTTGCACTCCATTAGAATCTTGTGGGGTAGAAAAAGTGGCTTTAAAAGTAAGTCCACCTCCTGGATAAAACCATAAATAATTGGTGACATGTACGCAATTGTTGACATTGCTGGACAGCAATTTAAAGTTGAGAAAGAAAGAAAAATCTTTGTGCATCGATTGAGTGCCGAGGAAGGTGCTACAGTTGAGTTTGAAAAAGTACTTCTAACAGACAATGAGGGTGACGTTAAGATTGGCGCTCCTGTTGTAGAAGGTGCAAAAGTAACTGCGAAAGTTCTATCACACGTTAAAGGTGATAAAGTAATCGTTTTCAAAAAGAAAAGAAGAAAAGGTTACAAGAAGAAGAACGGACATCGTCAGTGCTTCACTCAAATTCAAATTGAAGAAATCGTAGGTTAAAAACTCAAAAAATTAGAATAAGATGGCACATAAGAAAGGCGTCGGTAGTTCGAAGAACGGTAGAGAGTCGGAAAGTAAACGACTTGGCGTAAAAATTTATGGCGGTCAGGCTGCCAAAGCTGGAAACATCCTTGTAAGACAACGAGGAACACAGCACCATCCAGGTGAGAACGTTGGTATGGGTAAAGACCATACTTTGTTCGCTCTAATTAATGGTACTGTTGCTTTCCGCAAGAAAAAGGACAACAAATCTTATGTATCAGTAGTACCTTTTACTGCTGAATAATAAGATTACTGAAAGCATTATTAAATCTCCTGTTTTTATTACTTTCGTAATAATTTCAGGAGATTTTTTTTACTCGAAAATGATATAAGGGTATGTTGACGTTAAAATTTATACAGGATAACAAAGATTTAGTCGTTGAGCGTCTTAAAATCAAGAACTTCGACGCTACAGAGGTTGTAAATGCAATCATCGAATTAGATAATAAAAGAAAAGCGACTCAGGTTGAGGCGGAATCTTTTCAACAAGAAATGAATGCGCTGTCCAAAGAGATTGGTCAACTTTTTAAATCGGGTAAAGCAGAAGAAGCGAATAAGGCTAAAGCTCGCACAGGTGAATTAAAAGAGAATATCAAGGAGCTGAATGCAAACCTGGATGAAATTACAGCTCAATTGAATGAGCAGCTGGTTTCATTACCAAACATTCCTAACGAAATTGTACCTCCCGGAAAAGGAGAAGAAGATAACGTTGAAGTGACCAGTGGAGGTAACATGCCACAATTAGAGGTGAAAGAACCTCACTGGGACCTGATCAAGAAATATGACCTGATCGATTTTGAATTAGGTACTAAAATAACAGGAGCCGGATTCCCGGTTTATAAAGGTAAGGGTGCCCGCTTACAACGTGCCTTGATCAACTTTTTCCTTGATGAAGCTGAAAAAGCTGGCTACAGCGAAGTGATTCCTCCTTTGGTAGTTAATGAAGATTCTGGTTTCGGTACAGGTCAGTTGCCTGATAAAGAAGGTCAGATGTACCATGTAACGGCTGATAACCTTTATTTGATTCCTACTGCCGAAGTGCCGGTAACAAACATCTTCCGTGATGTTATTTTACAGGCATCAGAAATGCCAGTAAAGCACTGTGCTTACTCAGCTTGTTTCCGTCGTGAGGCAGGTTCATGGGGAGCTCATGTAAGAGGCTTGAACAGATTACACCAGTTCGATAAGGTTGAAATCGTGCAGGTCGCTCATCCTGATCACTCGTATGATATACTTGATAAGATGGTTGCCCATGTTCAAACACTGGTTGAAAAACTGGAGTTACCATGGCGTATGCTGCGTTTATGCGGTGGTGATCTGAGTTTTACATCTGCATTGACTTACGATTTTGAAGTATATTCTGCAGCTCAGGAGCGTTGGCTTGAGGTGAGTTCTGTTTCAAACTTTGAGAGCTACCAGGCTAACCGTCTGAAACTTCGTTACAAAGAAGAGGGAGAGAAAAAGGCACAGCTTGCACATACTTTAAATGGAAGTGCACTGGCTTTACCACGTATTGTCGCTGCTATCCTAGAAAACAATCAAACGCCTGAAGGCATTAAAGTGCCTGAAGTATTGGTTCCATATACTGGATTCGATATTATAAAATAGGCTGCAATTATAAGGCAGAAGGCAGGAGTGGTCAACCATAACTTCTGCCTTCTGCTCGTTTTATTACCTTCAAAACTTATTAACATGTATATTTTCAACACCACTTTTATGATTGATGACGCCATTGTTGAGGACTGGAAACAGTGGATGGACCGCAACTACATTCCCACAATGAAGGATCTGGTGAAGAGCATTCGGGTTGAGTTATACGAAGTGATGGCGGTGGTTGAAGAAGGTAATACAAACTATTCATGCCAGATGCAGGTAACTAATCCCGCCGATCTGGATACCATTAATAAATACAATGCTATTCTGATCAATAATGCCAAAGGAACCTTTGGTGACAAATGCCTGACTTTTAGTTCAATTCTTAACGAGGTCAAGTTTGGCTAAAGAACGCATCATATTAGGTATTGACCCCGGAACAACTGTTATGGGTTATGGAATTATTCGCTGTGTTGGCAATAAGGCGGATATGGTTACCATGGGTGTGCTGGAGCTGCATAAATACGGCGATCATTACCTGAAACTGCAAAAGATATTTGAGCGGGTGGTTCAATTGGTTGATTCCTACCATCCTGATGAGTTGGCTATCGAAGCTCCATTCTATGGAAAGAATGTGCAATCAATGCTTAAGCTCGGACGGGCACAGGGGGTGGCCATGGCCGCTGCATTATCACGTTCGCTGCCTATCTTCGAATACGCACCCTTGCGTATCAAGCAGGCCATTACCGGTAACGGAAGAGCATCAAAGGAGCAGGTTGCTATGCTGCTTCAGAACCTTTTAAAGATCGCTGAATTGCCTAAGTACCTCGATGCTACCGATGGTTTGGCTGCAGCCTATTGTCATTTCCTGCAAAATCAGCGTGTCAATATTTCGGGTGGCGCCAAGAGCTGGAAGCAGTTTATGAGCCAAAACCCTGACCGCGTAAAAAAATAGCCTCTGTGCTTTTCCTAAAACGGATCTACATCAACCTGGAATGTCACATAGCGAAATTCTTGCTGTGCCTGTAAGCTAACGATCGCTTCCCGCATCAGGTGCTTCACCTTGGCAGGAGATGCTTTCTTCTCCATTTTAATGAGAATCTTCTTGATAAAAAGGTTCTGGATACGATTAATAACAGGAGCCTGGGGGCCTAATACGCGATTACCAAAAATAACACGCAGTTGCTCTGCCAGCAGGTGTGATGCTTTATTGGTAACACCCTGGTTTTTGTGTTTAATGGTAATGTTGATCAGGCGATAATAGGGAGGATATTTAAACAATTGACGCTCTTCAAGCTGCCCGTTGTAGTGGTTGCTGAAGTTATGGTTGATCACATCCATAATAACCGGATGTTTCTTATTGGATGTTTGCAATATGACCAGACCTTGCTTGTTCTTTCGGCCCGCCCTGCCGCTAACTTGTGTCATAAGCTGGTAGCTTCTTTCGAAAGCTCTGAAATCGGGATAGTTAAGCATATTGTCGGCGTTTAGTATACCAACCACGCTCACATTATCAAAGTCAAGACCTTTGGATATCATTTGTGTGCCTATGAGGATATGCACTTCTCCATTCTCGAATTTCCTGATGATCTTATCATAACCGGCTTTACTGCGCGTTGTATCCAAGTCCATACGCGCCACCTCGTGGTCAGGATAAAGCAGACTCATTTCCTCCTCGATTTTTTCAGTGCCAAAACCCCTTGTTTCGATGGCAGGACTGTGGCAGGCAGGGCAAACCGTTGGTAATTGCATCGTATGGTTGCAATAGTGGCATACCAGCTGGTTCAGGTGCTTATGGTAAGTCATGGAAACATCGCAGTTAACACATTTAGCCACATAGGCACATTGACCACACTCAATATACGGGCTAAAACCACGGCGGTTTTGAAACAGAATAACCTGTTCGCCTTTCAGTAATGCTTCGTCGATCTTTTCCAGGAGCAAGGGTGAAAAATGCGAGTTCATCTGCTTTTTTCGTTTTGCCTCACGGACATCAACGGCTATTATCTCGGGCATTTTAATGCCCTCAAAGCGCTGGGTTAATTCAACAAGAGCGTATTTACCCTGTTGCACATTAAAGTATGATTCAATGGACGGGGTGGCTGTACCCAATAATGTTTTGGCACCAAAGAAATTGCCCAGTACAATAGCGGCGTCACGCGCATGGTAACGCGGGGCCGGATCAAATTGCTTGTATGTATTCTCGTGCTCTTCATCAATGATGATCAGGCCAAGGTTGTTGAATGGCAAAAATATGGACGATCGAACGCCTACAATCAGCTGGTAATTGCGTTTCTGTAAAAGATTATTCCATACTTCAACGCGTTCAGCATCGGCGAACTTACTGTGGTAAATACCCATTTTGTTGCCAAAATGCTTCTGCAGGCGCGAAGTAATTTGAGTAGTCAAGGCAATTTCGGGCAGGAGGTACAATACCTGCTTGCCTTGTTGCAGCTGTTCTTCGATCAGATGAATATAAATCTCTGTCTTTCCGCCTGAGGTAACACCGTGGAGTAAGGTTACCTCATGGGTTTGAAAGCCTGTTTTTATTTCATTGTAAGCCGTTTGTTGCACCTCGCTGAGAGCGTTGGCTGTCTGCACCTCTTTCTCATCGAGGTCAAGACGGTCTATCGCTTGTTCCTGCTCCAGCAGAATATTCTTTTTACACAGTTCCTTGATGGCTGCCGGGCTCGCATTGGCTTTTTTAAGCAGTTCAGTTTTACTGATCTGTTGATTGGTTATTGCACCCGTAAGTCCACCAACCAATGAAAGCAGAGTCATTAAAAGCTCTTGCTGTTTTGGTGCCCTCGATAATTTGTCAAATACCAGTTGAAGGGCTTCCTCCGACTGACAGTCAGGATGGAGGGTTATGACCTTTTGGGTTTTGGCCTTATAGCTTTCCTTTAAATGCTCGTTGACAAAAACAGCATTGTACTCCAACAGGCGCTTCACAACGGGGAGGCTGTTTTTTAAACCGCTTAACTGGTTAATGTCGTTAATGGAACATACTTTTTTGCCGGCAATGATATCAAGTACTCTATTTTCCTTGTCTGATAAAGGCGATTCTGCTTCAAAATCTGCATTATAAATAATGCGCGTTTCGCTTTCCATTTTCAAGCCTGAAGGAAGAGCCGCCTTATATACTTCTCCTAATGTACATTGGTAATAGTCGGCCAGCCAGTTCCAGAATTTCAATTGATAAGCATTAACAACCGCTTCATCATCCAGAATTGAAATGATGTCTTTTGTTTCGTATTCTTCGGGCTGATCATGATGCAGTTTATAAATAATGCCCGAGTACACCTTTTTCTTTCCAAAAGGTACTGCAGCACGTTTACCAATCACGGCAAGGTGTACAAGATCGTCAGGCACCGAATAGGTGAATAACCTGGGCAAAGGCACAGGTAATATAATATCGATAAAAAGAGGCTTGTTACTCATCAATGAAATTTGTATGTGTAAAGATACAATACTTCTTCAATAGGCTGGTCGTTTAATGGCAGAAGGCCTTTGCATGAAAGGCAATCTTATCGTGCAAGGAACAGCTAGAAGGTCCTTAATTTTACGAAGCTTTCCGTAGCTTTTATTGCCTTGTTACTTACAGGTAATGTGGTGTATAGCTATGACTATCATTTGTCAGTTGAGCGAAAATTTCAAAACATTGGCTAACAATTGTAACTTCGTGTATTAAATTAATGCGAATGAAACTAACTGCACTGATAGACAATAAGCAAGATGTTAAGCAACTGAAGTGTGAGCATGGCTTATCATTTTTACTGGAAACAGAGAATCGTGTAATTCTGTTTGATACAGGCCAGTCAGATAAGTTTATTCACAACGCCAAAGTATTGAATATAGATCTCAGCAGGGTCGATTATGCGGTGATAAGCCATGGTCACTATGATCATGCGGGAGGTTTGCCTGCTTTCTTAAAGATGAATAGCAAGGCGCAGGTGTTTATCCACAGGGAAGCTTTTAAGAAGCGTTTTTCCCGATCATCGGCCATGGTAAAAGAAAATGGGATTCCCTGGCGCAATCAGCTCGGTCAGTATAGTGATCGTATTACCCTGCTTGATGACGATTTGCTGGTCGAACCGGGTTTACAACTTATGGGTTCAATAAAAGCCCGTACCGGATATGAAATAGTAAACGATCGCCTGGTGGTAGAAGATGATCAGGCTTTTAAACCCGATACTTTTGATGACGAGCTGGTTTTAATAGCCAGTGAAAGTAATAAAAACCTTGTATTGGCGGGTTGTGCTCATACAGGCATAGTCAACATTCTGCATGCTGCTGAAGAAAGGTATGACCATTCGTCGTTTGATTGTGTTGCAGGAGGGCTGCATTTAAACGGGCAGCAGGTCAATGATGTTGACTCAATCATTGAGGCTGTAAAGGGCTTTGATGTTAAAAAATGGGCCATTGATCACTGTACGGGCGATTTAGCCTTTGAGCAGTTTAGTAATGCTTTTCATGAGAGGGTTGTTTATTTTGGGACAGGAGCGCAGCTGAGCATTTAAGGGTGTAGGTCTTCAGCTTAATTTGGACAGATTGGTATAAAAGTTAAGAGATGAATTCTTAATTTATCAACCAATAAAAGTTCAATAATGAAACAGAAGAAGCAAAGTGCCGAATCAAAGATTAAGGAG
>NZ_JBNGPA010000059.1:0-14969 GCF_050589845.1 Carboxylicivirga agarovorans
TTATGAAAATTGTTACAAAAGTTTCTAAAACCACCTCCCGGTTCGTACCTCACCGGACTCCTCCTTTTTGTAAGGAGGAGAGCTGATTTACATGATGCATAGATCTATACGTTTATAAAACTTCTTTACGAACACTAAAACGCTTTGCCCCGGGCTATGATATGGCAGACCTACAGCCTGCTATTTACAGCTTGGAAATCAATTGCGCAGCAATTAATTCGTGTAATCCGTGTAATCCGTGGTCAAAAGAAAAAGAAAACCGTGGTTTCAAAGGAAGTAGAGTATTGTACAAACCATTGATTTAAATAAATAAAAAAGAATGAACCACGAATTACACGAATTGTGCAATCGCTTCGCGATTACTATGGAGCAGCTATAATCCGTTAAATCCGATTACCCCGATGGCTATCGGGGCGTGGTCAAAAGGAAGAAATCCGTGGTTTAAATATATAGGAGCTAAATCAATTAATCAGTTCGACAGTTAATCAGTTCGACCTATAAACTCATCACATCCTCACCTCCCCACATACGTCTTAGTCATATCAGCAGGTACACAGATGATATAGTCGGCTTTGCCAATATAAGCCTCATCCAATTGATCGATGTTATCCTGCGAAACTGTTGTGATGGTTTTTACGCCAATACCAGGTTTGTAGATCTGCAGGTACTTTCTGATACCACCATCATCATCTGAATGAAAACTACCGTTGTAATGGATAAAAACAGAGCCCTTCTTTAGGTTTTCTGTTATAAAGTAGGCCATGGTCGCATCTTTAATAGCCTGGGCTTTTGCTATGGGAAGCGGACTTTTACCCATCATTCCACCCATTTTGGCAATAAGTACCGAATCAGGATCAAATTCAATGGGTAGGGGAGCAATGTATGTTTTAGCCTGGTCGCTCAGCTCCTCCAGTTTATCAATGCCTTTTTTGTGCACAACAGATGCATAGCGACGTGGAATATTACTGGCCACAAAGTGAATGGATGAGTCTTTGGCAAATCGAATCAACGGCTCATAATCAGTATGGTAATTAGGCCACAAACGACATTCTGCTTCAAACTTTGTAACAGAGATAATGCCGCTCATGTATTCATCGATTATAAGTTGATTGTCGGCCTCAAACATTTCGGCTCCCATAACCAGCTGTCCCTTAGTGGCCGTGTACAATGACCGGGTGACCTCCAGCTCCAGCCAATGGGAGATGGGATTGTTATGATATTCGCCAAACAGCACAATATCTGTTCCTCCAAGATCTTTGATCATTTTGGCGTATTTAACCTCTTTGCCCTTTGTATTGTAAAGTTTATAGGCCGGTTTATCTGGCTTAGACGAGGTGAGCGTCAGTAAGGTTGTAATTAATACAAGAGTTGAAAATGTTTTCATAATAGTGTTTTGTCTATTCTTTTCATGGTTAATAATGCTTATTGAGCTAAAAAGTTCAACAAATAGTTACTGTCACTACAAATCTATATTTTTCAAAATAATACATATCCCAATAATTAGCTACTCATTAGTAGGGATGTTTTGTCATAAGAAGCTATTTCCAAATAGGCTTGCCTGATATTATGTTAGTATTTATGCATTTCCCTGTTCTGATATTTCCCAATTTCTTGGGATTGTTGATCCTATGGCAGCCATCTAATTTTGTTCCGTCAATGAAAGTATACCCGACTATAAAAAAAATAAAAAGACAAATGTACAACCTGTCTCATACCCATTTAAAACAGATATGCCTGTTTACTATATTTAATGTGATAGTAATATATGTTAATGCACAGGCCGACCTTGAACCTGCACCATTCGCAAATAAATGCTCTATCCGATTAATTGATCCGGCAGATAAAGAACCTTTGGTTGGTGCACATATTTGTGTTCAAATGGCCGATGGCCGAAAGGTATATGAGGTATCCGATTCAGAAGGTAAAGTAACATTGCTGTATAATAATGCTAAATCCGGAACAGTTGTTATTTCTTCCATCGGTTATGTCACTGCCTACCTGCAATTGCACGAGATTAACGATGGCGCTGTTATTCCACTCAAAGCTGATGTGTTTAATATTGACCAGGTTGTCGTAACAGGCTCAACTCAGCCTACCCCGCTTGATAGTTCAATATACAAGGTAAAAGTCATTGGCGAGGAAAAAATACGGCAGTCCGGGGCTGTAAACCTTTCAGAATTATTACTAAACCAAGCCAATATACGTATATCGACCGACCTGGTATTAGGCAGTCAGATCGAGATGTTGGGCATGAGCGGTCAGAACGTCAAAATAATGATTGACGGCGTGCCTGTCATCGGTCGTCTTGATGGTAATGTGGACCTAAGCCAGATTAACATGGCCAATGTCAAACAAATAGAAGTGATCGAAGGGCCCATGTCGGTTGTATATGGTAATAATGCCCTGGCCGGAACCATAAACATCATTACCAAGAATAACTTCTACCACGATCTGAACGGACATATCAATGCTTTTACCGAAAGTGCAGGTCGTTACACAGGTAATGCAGGTATCGCCCGAAAGATAGGTGCACATACTGTTTCAGCCGAAGGGGGCTATGAATACTTTTCAGGTGTTGATTTTGATGAAAGCACGAGGCAAATGGACTGGAAGCCCAAGAGCCTGTATCGTATAAATACCAGTTATGTATTTAATAAAAACGACTGGCAGTTTAATGCCCGCTTTGGCCTGTATAGCGATGAATTACATACTAAAAGCAATGTATCGGGCACTAAAGTGTATGATACATACTTCTACACCGACCGATACGATTTTAGTGTCGGATTGAATAAAAGCTGGAACAAATACAAATCGCTTAATGTGGTGAGTTCATATAATTTATATGACCGTTCTTCACAAAGTCTGACAAAAGATTTATCAACTCTTGATGAACATTGGGGCAATAAGGAACCCACACAGAAAGCCCGGCAACAAATGATGCGTGCTATTTATAGTCAGGCCATTATACCCGGTGTGTTGGCATTCAACAGCGGCGTTGATTTAAACATTGAAACCATGGAAGGGCCGCGCATTGCCGAACATGAACAGAATATTGGCGATTATGCCGCTTTTCTGAGTGTGAATTACAGTGTGACAGACAGGCTGGAATTTCAACCGGGATTGCGTTATGCCTTCAATACTGAATATAATGCGCCAATGGTATATTCATTGAATGCTTTATGGCAACCGGCCAATGCTTTTAACTGGCGTTTTTCAATTGCCAAAGGATTCAGGGCTCCCAGTGTCAAGGAATTGCATTACGAATTCGTGGATTCCAATCATGAGATCTTTGGTAACCCCGACCTTGAAGCAGAATCATCCTACAACTACAATACTTCTATTGATTATACTTTACAGAAAGATATCCATAACTGGCGTATCGGTGCATCGGCTTATTTCAACGACGTTGAGAATGTGATCGCTTTGATCCAGATGGAGAACAGCACTGAATATGTCTATCAAAATATTGCAGAATCAGAGTCCACAGGTACAAATATTGAGCTGAATTATAGCTATAAGAACCACTTTCAATTGAGAGCCGGTTATGGCCTTACAGGACGCTATAATACTTATACCGAAGAGAATGGATCAGAAAAGTTTAACCTGACACATGACTTGTTTGCAGGACTCGACTATACAGAGTCAAATACAAAAATTTTACTGGCACTTGATTACAAGTACAATGGTGAACTGCCATACTTCTATAGCGATTCCGATGGACAGATCAAAGAAGGTCATCAGGATGCTTATCACACCATGGGGGCTTCGCTAAGTAAACACTTCCTGAAGCGAAAACTACAACTAACAACAGGTGCCAAGAACCTCTTTGATGTTAAAACGGTCAATCGCATGGGCGGAGGTGGCGGTGCGCATTCCGGGGGTGGCGGCCTGCCTGTGGCCTACGGACGTTCATTCTTTATTAACCTGACTTACAAATTCAATAAATCAAATAATAAGTAACAAATAATTAAATAATTACAATCATGAAAAAGATATTATTTGCATTCGCAATGGCCACAGTGGGCCTTGGTTTTACAGCATGTGACGACGATGAAAAGATCGAAGTAAAAGATTATGGCATGAAAACATTTGAAGCGGATTTGAAATACAGCTCAACAATGCATCCTGATGGTTACCCGATATCAACCTATGCTCAACAAACGTATTTCGCGTTTGGCAACCCGGAGGCCCTGGCATTGGGAGAGGTAGACACCGATAGCTGGACACAGTTCAATGTATTTGACTATGCGGCCAATGAAATGGAGGTGCCTGAAGGTTATGTGGTCAATAAAAGATCAGAAGTAGATGCCTGGGATTTACTCTTCACAAAGTATCACGGTACAACCCAAACCAGTGACGGACAATCCACCGGATACGATATGACAGGTATACTCCTGAATATGGAAGGCGGTATGAAGGTAGCTGAGATGGTGTACGATGAGAGCAGTGATATCAATGCTGTTTCAAAGGCTTTTGCTGATCTGATTATCAGTGATGTAGAAGGCTTGAGTTATAGTGACGATATTGAAACCATTGGTTCAGACTGGAAAGTACTTGATTTTGCCACTTTTCAATTCAATGTACTGACCAACAAGTTTTTTATCATCAAAATGGCCAGTGGCGATTACTATAAGTTACGTGTTATCAGTTTTTATGGCGATACAACAGCTGAGCGTGTGATTAAAATCGAATATGCATTGGTAGCCGAGACGCTTCCTCAAGAATAAGTATTACAGATTTATACACTAAATCATTTTAGTGTTTTCCCGTTCCCTGTTAGGCAAAAGTGCTTAACAGGGTTTTAAATGGTATGGCATTACAGCCTTAACCAGCCCCAAACCAACAAATGAACATCTATCCTGAGATATATAATTTACAACCATGTCAATACTGACAAGGAGTTACAGACCAAGGTCTAAAAACAAGGATAAGCAATGAAAAAAAAATACCTGATAGCACTTGTGCTGGCTGTTGTAGTCATTGGAATCAGCTACACCGCCTGGAGCAAATGGCTGGCACCTACAAAAGTGGCCCTTATCAACTACCCCGAGTTTATGGCAACCAAAATGGCCCGTTCGGTCGATAACTATTTTATTGATGTAGACATCTGCGAGGACGAAAACGAAGTGAAAAATCCGGAGAACTATGACATGATGCTCATCTTCGGTATGGGGCTTAAACTAACAGCTGAGCAAGAGGAAAACTTTAAGGCTGCTGGCGAAAAAGGAACCGGCATCTACCTTCAATCGTCTACAAACAAAGGGCTTGTTTTAACCAACCTGGAAGACAGCATTAAAACCACCGTGAAAGAATACCTCGATAATGGTGGTAATAAGAACTATGCCAACGCATTACGATACATAAGGACCGAGATAGCACAGAAGCCTTATTTTGTTGAAACACCAGGGGCACCGCTTGAGGTGTCGTCGGATGTGTTATTTCATATTGATGAAGATGTTGCTTTTGAGAAAGTGGCCGATTTTGAAGCCTATGCCAAAGAAAATGGCTTTCACAGGCAGGGCCAAAAGAAAGTGATCTTTTTTACCAGTATACCAGGACCATTTATTGCCAATCGCGATCACCTCAACAGCCTGATCGAAGAAATGCAGGGACGCGAAATTAATGTATATCCTATATCCGGATTCAGAGGTCGCCTCGATTACATGAAGGAGATTAAACCCGACCTGATCATCTATATGCCTCACGGGCGCCTGTCCATGGGGGGATCATCCAAAAAGATCGCGGCATGGCTGAAAGAGCACAATGTGCCCGTGTTGTGTCCCATCACCGTACATCAGCGTGCCGACGACTGGTTAAAAGACCGCCAGGGAATGGTAGGTGGTCTATTGAGTCAGAGTGTGACCATGCCCGAATTTGACGGCGGCATTGTGCCATATGCCTGTATTGCCCAGGAAGAAGATGACAAGGGCTTCCTTATCTTTAAAGCCATCCCTGATCGCATGAGAAAATTCGGGCAGATAGTGAGCAACTACCTTAAGCTGCAGCTCATGCCCAATAAGGATAAAAAACTGGCCATCGTCTATTTTAAAGGACCAGGAAAGAATGCGCTGACAGCTGCTAATATGGAGGTGTTGCCATCGTTGCATAACATGTTGCTGCACCTTAAAAAAGAAGGGTATAACCTAGGAAATCTTCCTGCTGATTATCCCGCATTTGAAAAAGATATCATGACCAAAGGACCGGTGCTTGGCCCTTATGCCGAAGGTGCTTTTGATGATTACCTGGCGAACGGAGATCCCGAGTTGGTGGCGGTTGACGATTACAGACAATGGGCTGCTGATGTATTCCCCGCAGAATTGATGCAGGATGTTGTGGAGCGCTATGGCAAGGCTCCCGGTTCCTACATGGATGTATATAAAGATGGAAAGGAGTATATCGCTGTCGCCCGTGTCAACTATGGTAATGTGATGTTACTGCCTCAGCAAATGCCCGGACTGGGAGATAACACCTTTGCATTGGTACATGGAGCCAAGGTGGCTCCACCACACACTTATATAGCACCTTATTTATGGATACAGAAAGGGTTCAGGGCTGATGCTGTGATGCACTTTGGTACACATGGCAGCCTTGAATTTACCCCTGGGAAACAAATTGCATTGTCAGATTATGACTGGACTGACCCCTTGATAGGAACGGCCCCACACAGCTATGTTTATACCATCTCCAATATTGGTGAGGGAATGATTGCCAAACGACGCAGTTATGCTTCAACACAGACCTATCTGACACCTCCTTTTATGAAAGCCAATGCCATGCAAAAAATGCAGATTCTGGCCGATAAGTTAAATCTGTATACGCAGGCAAAAGGAGCACTTAAAACAGAATATGCTCTATCGGTGAAAGATATCATTATTGAAAAAGGCATGCACAGTGAATTAGGCCTCGATAGTATTCCAGGAAAGGCCTATGCCGATGAGGAGATGATACGTATTCAGAATTTCGTGGAAGAGTTATCACACGAAAAAGTTACGGGAGGTCTTTATACGATGGGTGTTCCTTATTCTGCTCAAAAATTGAATGAAACCGTTGTGATGATGCACAACGATGAGCTGGCTTATAAGCTGGCGGAGGTTGATGTGTTGGCTGGCCGTGTGAAGCGCGGGCAATTAAATGACAGGCAATGGGTAAGAAGTCAGTATATTACCCCTTGTGAGGCTTACGTTAAGCAGGTGCTTCAAACAGGACAAACCAAAGCTATGTTTGATCAATTGATAGCAAAGGCTGACTTAAAGCGGGCCATGGCCTGGAAGAAACTTCAGCAAGAGCCGGCTGATAAGGCCAGCTCTCCCAAAGGTCATCCACATGGAGCAAAGTCCGGCACGAAAGCTGCAAAATCGGCACATGAAAAAGGACATACGCCTACTGCCAATAAAGAACAAACAGCTCATCCTCATGGCTCTTCCACACATGGTCATGGTGGTAATAAAGATGCCGGTAAGGCTAAAAAAAACAAAGTGGATGGTCATTCCGGAGCCACACAGAAGAAAGAAGTGGGTGACCCTAAAGAAAAAGCATTTGCAATGGCCGTGTTTGATGTGGAGGCAACGTTAAAATCAATCCTGGCTAAAAAAGCCGAACTGGCCAATAGCCCGCAACAAGAATTTGAGAGTATTGTTAATGCATTAAATGGCGGGTTTACATCACCAACACCTGGTGGCGACCCGGTGGCAAACCCCGAGACAGTGCCAACAGGGCGTAACCTGTATTCTGTTAATACGGAAAATACGCCGACAAAAGAGGCCTGGAAGGTGGGCAAAAAGCTGGGCGATGACCTGTTGGCCGATTACAAGACGAAACATGGTGCTTACCCGCAAAAAGTGAGTTTCACCTTATGGTCCAGCGCCTTTATTGAATCAGAAGGTACAACCATTGCACAAATACTCTATTTATTAGGTATTGAGCCGGTATGGACACCGCGTGGCAAGGTGAATGATATTCGCCTGATGGATGAAGAGGAACTGCGACGCCCGCGCATTGATGTGGTTATACAAACCTCTGGTCAGTTACGTGACCTGGCAGCTTCACGGTTAGCGCTTATCAACCGTGCCATTGGCATGGCTGCCGAAGCAGGCAAGGAGAATAACTTTGTATCAAAAGGTATTGCCGATGCCGAGAAGCACCTCATAGAAAAAGGCTTTTCACCAAAACAGGCCCGTGCCTTTGCAGCTCAGCGTGTTTTCGGTGGTGTCAATGGTAACTACGGAGCATCGATAATGGGTATGGTTGAAGCCAGCGATCGCTGGGACAGTACCTCTGTGGTAGCACAAACCTATATCAATAATATGGGGGCGTTCTACGGTAATGAAGAAGCCTGGGGCGATTTTAACCAAGGGGTTTTTGAGGCTGCCTTACTTAATACCGAAGCAGTTGTTCAGCCCCGTCAGAGCAATACCTGGGGTGCGCTTAGTCTCGATCATGTGTATGAATTTATGGGAGGTCTTAACCTGGCCATTCATGAGGTGACAGGTAATGATGCCGAATCTTATTTCAATGACTTTAGACATACATCCAATCCCCGCATCCAGGGACTGAAAGAAGCCATTGGCGTGGAGAGCCGTACCACACTGCTTAACGAACGATACATTAGGGAACACATGAAAGGCGGGGCATCGTCAGCTGATGGCTTTGCTGAGACATTCCGCAATACCTTTGGATGGAATGTGATGAAGCCCTCCGTTGTGGAAGAGCGCCTGTGGAATGATCTGTACGATGTTTATGTCGATGATAAGCTTAAGCTTAATGTGCATGATTTCTTTGAAAGAGAGAATCCCTACGCTTTGCAGGAAATGACGGCAGTCATGCTGGAAACAGTCCGGAAAGGCATGTGGAAAGCATCACCGGAACAAATCAAGGCCATGAGTGAGCTGCATGCCGGATTGGTGGACAAACACGAAGCAGGTTGCAGTGGTTTTGTATGTGACAACGCTAAACTGCGCTCATTCATTAGCGGGCAATTGCCGGCAGAAATGCAACAGGCCTATTCAAAGCAGATCGATAAGGTGCGTGTGTCAAAGAAGGAAGCTTCGGATGACAATATGGTGCTTAAAAAGGATGAAAAAATCGATCCTCAGGAGCAGCATGACTTAACAATGCACTTTGATATTAAAACGGTTGGTATTATCTCGCTGGCAGTGCTGGTGCTTATCATCCTGTTTATACGAAAAAGGAGGAAATAAATGTATTGAGTGGGGTGTTAGTGGCTAAGTCGGCCTGATATCTTACTCCATTTATACTCACATTTAAATCAGGCTGCAGCATTATTGTCCGTGAGCCGGAAGCTGTCAGTCAACAAATAATTACCATGCAAACACTTGTAATAATTCTATTCATATTAGCCATTGTATCCTTTGCCATTCAGTTGCAGTTGTTGCGCAAGCCATGGGTGCTTTGGTCGTGGTTACTGGTAGTCGGCCTATTTGTATTTTTCATGCATAACATGGCCATTGAGCAAAGCTACAAGGTCTTCAGAGCTACTTTAAGCGATTCAGACACCATGATGGATTTTACGGTGTTGCAGGTGATCGAAGCGCTTGGTGGCTTATTACTTAGTATTTATATGATCAGGGACCATTATAAGGAGCCGGTTAAAAAGTTTTTCAGGTATGTCGTATATGCTCCTGGTATAATTGTTTTTCCGGCATTATTCTATTTCGAAAGTATGTTGTTTTTGCAGGTGCATGGAGTCGATTTTAAGCTACTTGCTATTGTTGTAGCTATTCTCCTTATGCTTATCATTTACCTGGTCGGATTTGGGTTCAAAGCCCTGATACCAGAATTTGACCTCCAGCTGGAAATGAAATTTATTGTACACCTGCTTCAGTTAACCGGCGGTATAATTTTATCGGTTGTCATGCTGCGCATACCTGTTAATTCTGCCGTTCAGGAACTTTCCTTATTACCAATGCTGGTGCTGCTGAGCTTTGTGTTCAGCGGTGTTATTGCAGGAGCTGCCTGGTATAACTTCAGAATAAAGCGATTCAATAATTAATTCAATCCTTCAACTTATAAACTTTAAACACCCTTTCGGGTAATCAACAATTAAACAAATGGATGAAATAACGAAAATTTTATACTGGATTTCAACAGGGCTGTTAGTGCCTGTTATTGTGCTTTTATTGTTGTTTTTCGGACGTGCGGTAATATTGATCGGCACCTTTTACAGCATGTATATGCAAAAACTAAAGTATAATAAGCACATGCGGACTGTATTTGATGGTTTAACCCATGAGAATGTCAGGGCTGAACTCAATATAACTCCTGGTTCAGATAAGTTATTAAGTGCGATATATATAAGCAAACTAATGAAAAGCCTGCCTGATGAGATCTATTACGAAAAAGCACTCAGCGATTTCGAGATCATGTGTCAGAAAGACCTAGCCGGCGCTCAAACACTGGCGAAGCTTGGTCCTATACTCGGATTAATGGGTACACTGATACCAATGGGGCCTGCATTGGTCGGCTTGGCTTCAGGCGATATCGCTTCCATGGCCAGTAATATGCAGGTGGCTTTTGCAACAACGGTCATTGGTTTATTGATAGGTGCAGTCGGATTTATTGTTCTTCAGGTTAAACGTCGCTGGTTTGCAGCAGATATCAATAACCTGGAGTTTGTAGTCGAACTCCTGAAAAAAGATGGTATTAAGGGAACTTAGGGATGTGATGAGTTTATTGGTCGAACTGATAAACTGTCGAACTGATTAATTGATTTACAGCTACTGTATATTTAAACCACACCCAAATGTCTTTCGCCCAATAGCTATTAGGGCTTAACGGATTATAATGGCTGTAGAATTGTTTTTTTCCAAGCTGTAAATAGCAGGCTGTAGGTCTGCCATATCAATTGTTCTTCGCGCGCTTCAGTTCCATGCACCGGTATAGCCAATGCCCGATAATGAGTAGATTTAATATGAGATGTGAGGATGTTAGGATGTTTGATGTGAGATGCACGATGTTAGGATGTAGGATGTTCGATCAATATAATTCAACTTATCAACTAATAAACTCATCAACTAATTAAACAGTTTATCAGTTTTACAAATTAATAATAAATATATGCGTCGTTCAAAACGTTTTTTACAAGAAGAAGATATAGACCCCATGGCAACGGTTTCCAACCTGTTTGATGTGGCCATGGTTTTTGCCCTGGCACTGATGGTGGCCCTGGTTGCCCGCTATAAAATGACTGAGATGTTCTCAAAAGAAGACTTTACCATGGTGAAGAACCCCGGTCAGGAAAATATGGAAATCATCACCAAAAAGGGAGAGAAGATCGATACCTATAAAGCATCTGATGAAAGTTCTGCATCAGGCAATAAAGGAAAGCGTGTGGGTGTCGCCTATCAGCTCGATAATGGTGAGATCATTTATATTCCGGAATGATGGAATGTGAGGATGTGATGTGTTTATTGGTCGAACTGATAAAGTGTCGAACTGCTTAACTGTTAAACTGCTTAACTGTTGAACTGCTTAACTGTTGAACTGATGATTTGATATTCCACTCGCAGCCAAGTTAGGGGGAGCATTACCAAGCTGTAAATAGCAGGCTGTAGGTCTGCCACATCATAGCCCGGGGCAAAGCGCACGAGTGTTCGAAAAGATTCAAACATTCACATATGTAGTGTTTTACATGATGCATAGATCTATACGTTTATAAAACTTCTTTTCGAACACTAAAAGGCAAAGCTTAGCGACGCCCCGGGTTTGTAATGCCAATAAAAAACCGGTGCAACAGCAATTGTTCTTCGCGCACTTCTGTTCCATGCACCGGCATAGCCAATGCCCGATTATGAGTAAATTTAATGTGAGATGTTTGGACATGAGGATGTGGGGATGTACGATGTTCGGTCTATACAATTCAACTTATCAACTTTTTCGACAGTCAACAATTCGACGATTCGACAGTTAGCTTGTTATGATGTACGACGTTCGATGTTAGGTCAATACATTTCAACTCATCAACTAATAAACTTATCAACTCATCAACTTTTTCGACAGTCAACAATTCGACGATTCGACAGTTAGCTTGTTAGGATCTTCGATCTATACATTTCAACTCATCAACTCATCAACTCATCAACTAATAAACTTATCAACTCATCAACTTTTTCGACAGTTCAACAATTCGACGATTAGACAGCTAGCGTGTTAGGATGTTTGTTCTATACACTTCAACTCATCAACTAATAAACTCATCAACTTTTTCGACAATTAGCTTGTATCGACATGAGGATGTTGGGATATTAAGTCAAAACACTTCAACAAACCATTAACCGCCTTTATAAAATCTTCTCAATCACAATGTTTTGCTTGTTGAATGACAGAGAATCATTTTCTTTCGCACCTTTCATGGCCTGGCCTATTGGAGAAGCCATTGATAGGATATAGTAATCCTGTTGGTCAAATGAAAGTTTACCATGGGCAAAGACCATGAAATAGATGCCTTTATTAGTAAAAACCAAACTGCCAAATTCAATGGAAGTGTATGATTTGTTGGGGTTTATTTGTGATAGGTCTTTCTTTAGCTGCAGTTGCTTATTCAGTTGAAGCTGTTGTTTACCCAACTCAATCTGCATCATCTCCCGGCCCGTTTCAAATTTATCACCGGCACTGCTTTTAGTGTCATTCTTCATGGAGTCAGAAATGTCAGATAGCGTAGATCTGATAGAAGCTATCTTTGCATCTATGAGCTGATGCAGCTCTTCCAGAAGCCTGGTTTTTAGTGTTGCACCATCCATGGCTTATCCATTAAAAGAGTTAAATAAGGCATTTGTATCAGCAAACAGTTCATTGGCGCCGGCATCAGTCAGTACCTTATCTGTCAGTTTGCCTGTATTGACCGCAATGGTATAAATACCTGCTGCTTTTGCCGATTCGACACCCATAGGGGCATTTTCTACAACTACACAATTTTCTTTCGCTAATCCGCTGCGTTCGTGAGCGATGAGGTATGGTTCAGGATGTGGTTTGCCTTGCTTTACATCTGCACCGCTAATAATATTCGACGCTCCGACCTGGAAGTGGGAGCTCAGCTTTTCAACAAGAGAAGGCTGTCGGGAGCCCGTAACCACAAACACCTGTATGCCTTTTTGCCTCAGTAAGTCAATCAACTCTTGCATCATGGGTAGGACAGGTGCTTTGGGGCGTTCTGCCATAAGTTTGGTTTTCAGGGCATACACCGCTTCCTCTTCTTCTCGGCTGGGCATGCGGTCCAGGTATTTCTCAAAAGCAATACGAATGGTTGAAAAACCGGTTCTGCCCTCATTCATGTAAGCTTCTTCTGCCGGAAAATCTATGCCATATTCCTTGAGACTGTGAATCCAGGTGTACTCGTGGTTGGGCATGGAATCATACAGCACTCCATCCATGTCGAAAAAAACAGCTTTTATAGTTTGAGGTCTTGACATAATCTGAATATTTGGGGCTAAAGTACTGTATTTTTTTACACAGGGAAATGACAGTGATTGCATTGTAATTTGGGTTTTTAATTAAGGTGCAGATATTCAGTGTGATGTCTTTTGAAAACGGTAAAAAACGACTAGTTCATATTCACTGAAACGGTAGAGAAACAGGTCATTTTGATCGAAAACAGCTGTTTTTGACATAAAAATGCCTTAAAATAGGGTAAAATAGTTGCTTTTTGACCCATTATGCTATCTGCTTCGTGGCATAATTGGCCTTTCTTCGGTATTTCTTCGGTAATTGTTCGGCCTACGCGCGTAGCGAAGGATTACCGAACAAATACCGAAGCGCTTCCGAAGAATTTCCGAAGCAGGTACGAAGGAGGGGGCAAGAAAAATGCAATAAGTCTCAAAGAGATCGCCATGGAAATTGCTTTTAGAATACCATTTGATAGTTCTTTATAATGATTGTCCATTCTTACGCATTAATGAATAACCACAAACGGTAGACTCAGAGCAGTTTTTTATTCTTTTTATCAAACTCAATGCCTCTTCTGCGTTTGCGGAACTATTATATTTTGCAATTAATCTTTAAAGCGTAATCCTTGAAGAGATCACGAAGAACTATTAACTATCCCTGAAAAATATTTATTTTGTGTAGCCTAAATGATGCATATGAAGATTACAATTGATACTAAGTTAAAAGAGACCTTACCTGATTTATTATTAGGTGGTATTATCGTTGATGTTAAGGTTAATAAGCCACAAGCCGATTTATTAGCTCTGCTTGATAACGAAGTAAAGAAGCTTGAGGTGGAGCATACACCTGAAAGTATCAGGGAGCTATCAACCGTTAAGGCGAATAAAAATGCCTATAGGGCGCTTGGTAAGGACCCCAACAGGTACCGCCCCGCAGCTGAATCTCTTTTAAGGCGGGTAGCCAATGGCAAAGGATTGTATCATATCAATAACGTGGTTGATATCCTGAATTTAATCTCGGTTAAAACCGGATTTTCCATCTGTGGTTATAATTACAATGCCATTGAAGGTGATGTGACAATGGGTATTGGTGAAGAAAACGAACCATACCAGGGCATTGGCAGGGGAGATGTTAATATAGAAAAGCTACCTGTTTTCCGTGATGCAAAGGGGGCCTTTGGTAATCCCACCAGCGATTCAACAAGAACCATGGTGACAGGTGATACGACACAATTCCTGATGATCATCATTGGGTTTGAAGGCAGGGAGCCGATCAATACCTCCCTTGATGAAGCACAGGCTTTGCTTGAGCAATTTGCTGAAGGGAAAGAAGTAGAGAGGTTTTGGGTTTAGGATGTTATGAGTTTATTGGTCGAACTGATTAATTGATGAACTGATAAACTGTCGAACTGATTAATTGATTTACAGCTCCTATATATTTAAACCACAGATATACTCTAATAAATTACAATTTTTTAAGCCACTTTTTCATTGGAGCTGTTCATATTTCTTTCTCTAGGATCAAGACAAATATAGTCTTGACTGTATGGTTTCTTGTTTTGAACAACACTA
>NZ_JBNGPA010000060.1:0-14749 GCF_050589845.1 Carboxylicivirga agarovorans
CCATAAGATTTTCTTATCGTAATGTTGTAATACCCATATTACTAAGATTCCTATCCCTAAGTCTGTCATATTCCTCATTATAAACATGGTATTCCTCATCTAATTCGATAGCTAGCTTTAATTGAGGACAATAAAAATCCAGAATGTATTGCCCAATAGAATGTTGTCGCCTTAACTTCAGATTGCATATTCTTTTTCCTTTAAGGTAATTCCAAAGTTCTCATTCCGCTGGAGTTGCTCTGTTTCTCAATAGTTTTCTCCTATAAATCATTTCTTGCCGGTTACTTTTCATATCTTTCTTATATTGTTGAAAACTAATTTATAAAAAAGACTTAAAACCACCTCCCCTCTCCTTCGTCGAGGTACTCCTCCTTGCCAGGAGGAGAGCTGATTTACAGCTTGCAAAACACTATATATGTGAATGTTTGAATCTTTTCGAACACTCGTGGGCAAAGCGCAGCAACGCCCCGGGTTACCTAACGCCCGTCAACCCAGTGCAACAGCAATTGTTCTTCAATGCACTTCTGTTCCATGCACCGGCATAGTAAATGCCTAATTGTGTATAAATTTTATGTGAAAAGTTTATCAATTCGACAGTTCATCAATTCGACAGTTCGACAAATCAGTTGCTGATAGCTATCGACAGTTATATAGTTTAGTGGTTGAATAGTTTAATCGTTCAACTTATAAACTCTTAAACCCTTAAACAGCTTGACAGTTCATCAATTCGACAGTTCAACAATTCGACAGTTTGACAGTTTATCAGTTCAACAATGCAACAAAAACCTACAATCCCTTTCTTTTTCCGCTAAGCATTACATTAACACTTGTAAAAACCACAACAGAAACACTACTTAGGGGCATTAAAACTGCTGCAAACAGTGGGCTTAACTGGCCCGAAACAGCAAATGATAATCCAACTACATTGTAAAGGAATGAAATGATTATGGCAGCATAAACGATCTTCAGCGCTGATTTGGAAAAACGAATAAAACGAGGCAGTTGTGTTAATTCAGAGGCGCTGATAATCGCGTCACTTGACGGGGAAAACTGGTGCACATCATCGGCCACTGCAATACCTACATGAGCTTCCTTAAGTGCACCAACATCATTGAGGCCATCGCCCACCATCATAACAGTTCTTCCCTCAGCTTTTAATTGTGCAACATACTCCTTTTTATCCTTCGGTGTCTGGTAAAAATGAATGTGCTCTGCATCTATTATCTGACTTAAAGCCCCTTGTTCTGCATCGTTATCGCCTGAAAGAATATGAACATCGGTGTATTGCTGAACCGTTTGCAGCATTTCTTTCCAATTCTCGCGATAATAATTTTTAATGGTATAATAACCCACAGGTGTATCATCCAGACTAACGTAAACCTTTGCCGATGCATTGCCGGTCCCCGCCTTTGCTCCAACAAAAGAAGAGGACCCCAGTTTTACACGAATATTCATCACAAGGGCTTCAACACCTGCTCCCTCCTGCTCCTTAAACTCATTAACCTCAAACAGGTCAGCCTTACTCAAGTGCGTTGCCAGGGCGCGGCTTAAGGGGTGGCGCGATTGGTATGCCACTGATTTTATTAAAGACTGTGTATAATGATCTGGCAAGGCCCCTTCAAACTCCACTTTAAAATGCTCAGGATCAGTCAAGGTTCCTGTTTTGTCAAACACAATGGCATCTACTTTTGTCAGCTTTTCTATTATCGAGGTAAGCTTCAGGTACAAATGATTCTTACCCAATATACGCCCGGCGTGTCCAAAGGCAAAAGGGACCGATAATGCCAATGCACAAGGGCAGGCAATGATCAGTACCGAGGTGAAAGCCATCACCGCCTTGGTACTATCCTGCCAGGCCCAATATAATCCTGTTAAGGTACTGATAAGGATAATAGCTATGGTGAAATACTTACTCACCACATTTAATGTATGCGATATCATTGATTCCTTTTCATCAGCATTGCTGCGCTCTTTCCATAACTCAGCCAGGTAACCTGTTTCCGCTTTCTTCTCAACTTCAAGCAGTAAGGCGTTACCAATGACACGTCCACCGGCATAAATCAAATCTTCCTTAGCTTTGCGCACCGGAACAGATTCACCGGTTATAAAACTATAATCAACTGAAGCTCCCAAGGACAACAACCTGGCATCTGCAGGTATGATCTCACCATTACGAACCTGTATCTTATCACCTGATTGTAATTCACTGATCGGCACAATCTCCTCTTTATTGTCTGAAATCCTGGTAATTCCAAGAGGAAAATAGGAACTATAATCGTTATCGAAGCTCAATGCCTCATATGTTTTAGCCTGGTACCATTTACCTATCAATAAGAAAAAGATCAGTCCGGTCAATGAATCAAGATACCCTGACCCGTTGTCGGTAATAATTTCAAACAGACTGCGCACGAAAATAGCGATGATACCAATGGCAATGGGCATATCAATGGACACAATACCCCGCTTTATATTTTTCCAGGCAGTAATAAAATACTCATTGCCTGAAAATAACATGGCAGGCATGGACAGCAGAACGCTGATCCATTTAAACCAGGCTATAATTTCGGGATTTAAGGCAATATCATCCGACAGGTAATCGGGAAAACTCAGGAGCATCACATTACCAAAAATAAAACCGGCCACTCCCAGCTTCACCAGTAAACGTTTGCTTCGTTTGGCGGTTTTCTTTTGTTCCTCGGTCTTAATATGGGGCTTATAATTGATAGAGGCCAGCAAGCCCATTAATTCACTCAGTTTGATATCCTCCTCATTAAATGTGATGGCAGCCTCGCGCCTGTTGAAATTAACACTTGATGTGATAACACCTTTATGCAGGCGGTGCAGGTTTTCGATCAGCCAGATACATGAACTACAATGTATGGAGGGAATATATAGTTTTACACGCCCCATTGAACCGTCGTAGAAGTCAAGAACAGACCGCTTGATGTCTTCCTGATCCAGGTAATCGTAATATTCAATGGTCGCTTTCTTATCGCGAATACCCGGGGCTTTTTCAATATCGTAGTAAGCCCCCATATCATTCTCTTTAAGAATATCATAAACCATGACGCAGCCGTCGCAGCAAAAGTCTTTATCATCATGCCGCACCCACGATTGTGAAGGGCTGCCGCAATGGTAGCACGTTTTAGACATATCGGATTGTTATGTGAGTTTGTAATATAAAAAGAAAGTTGTGGAATTTGTTCATGACTTTCAAACGCAAATCACCATTACAAAATCAACATAAATTAATATATTTGCATCAAACTAAGGGTACACTTAGATCAGATCATAATAAAACAACCATATAATAACACCATTAAAGGCTGTTTTACAATCTGTTAAAACTTATTATTTCACAAAATAAATTTAAAATCGCTTATAAACTTAAGCCATTAATATGACAACTTCATCTATACTCAGAAAAACCATCTTATTATTCTCAATTACTGTCATTTGCCTCCAATTATCTGCTCAAGACTTTAGTTTACCCAAACAATATAATGGACGTAGACATAGGGGCTTTTTCTTATCAATGGCATTAGGCGTTAACAGCACCAAAATGGAATCTGATGCGAAATATTATGGACTATCAACTTATAAAGGCATTGGAGGTGCATTTGACCTAAAGATAGGTGGAACATTAACTGAAAACCTGATTCTTCATGCAACAATTCTTTCACATGGTGTAACAGGCCCCAAAGTAAGCAGTGATGAATTCAACATAAATGATGTAAAGACTGATAACGATATTTCATTATCAGAAGGAATGATTGGCGCAGGATTAACCTATTATACAGGGAGCAACATCTTTTTTTCATCTTCTCTTGGCATGGGAAATTTCATTCTGGAAAATGATAAAGAAGACATCTCAATTTCAACTGACTGGGGGTTCAGTATGCAGTTAAAGGCAGGAAAAGAATGGTGGGTAGGTAAAAAGTGGGGAATTGGAGTAGCGGCCTATTATCATCACACAAATGGAATTAACCAGGAAGGTAATATCGCCGAAGAAAAGCTATCCAGTCACAATTTTGGTATCATGTTTAATGCCACCCTTAATGGAAGAAAATAAGCTCTGAATTGTAATCCCCAGGCTTCTCTATAGTAATGCAGAAATAATATGCTTGTTTAATTTAAAAGATGATAAATTTGGAATAGTTGATAGTGTTGCCAAAAACCAATAAAACATCATCTCTATGACAAAAATTGTTATTGCACCCGACAAGTTTAAAGGCTCATTATCGGGGCTTGAGTTTTGCAATATTGTAGAACACAGCATCCTAAAGCATTGCAATACTGTCGAAATCATTAAGTGTCCTTTAGCTGATGGTGGCGATGGCACTGTTGATGCACTTAATTTCCATATAAATGGTCACAGGGAAGAAATCCGGGTGCATGATCCGCTCTTTCGTCCAATAAACACGTCATATTTATTGTCGGCAGATAAACACACTGCCTTTATTGAGATGTCAGCAGCCTCAGGTCTGCGCTTGCTTGCTCCTGGGGAACTGAATCCCTTAAATACCAGCACATACGGAACAGGCCAGTTAATTAAGGATGCCATTGACAAAGGAGCCCGCCATATTATCCTGGGCATTGGCGGTAGTGCCACCAACGACGGGGGACTGGGTATGGCTTGTGCTTTAGGCTATCGATTCTTCGATGCAAGTGGCAAGACATTAAAAGGCATTGGATCGGACTTGCAATTATTGCATGAAATTGATAACCACGATGTCCATCCACAACTAAAGGACGTGAGGTTTGAAATTGCCTGCGATGTTGACAACCCCCTTTACGGCCCCTATGGAGCAGCCTTTGTTTATGCGCCTCAAAAGGGGGCTGACTCAGAAACCATTGCTCAACTCGACGCCGGTTTAAAAAACTACCAGCGCATTGTTAAAGATCAACTGCACCTCGATCTTCAGTCCATTAAAGGTGCCGGTGCGGCTGGTGGTTTGGGTGCAGGATGCATCGCCTTTTTAAATGGCGAATTAAAATCTGGTATTGAACTGCTTAAAAACATTGCTGATTTTGATAACAAGATCAAAGATGCAGACTGGCTCATTACGGGCGAAGGCAAACTGGACCGACAAACCTTCGCCGGCAAAGTCATCAAAGGCATCACCGACAGTTTAAGCACTCAAAAACTGGCTGTTTTCTGCGGTGTTAGCGAGTTAAGTCAAAATGAACTCACTCACTATTCTATAAAGTATTTGGATGCAATCAGCCAATATGCCCAAAGCAACAATGACTCTGTTTTAAATGCCGGCATGTATCTAGAAATGGCTGCTGAGAGCTTTGCTTTGTCTGTTTTAAAGTAAACTCCCTTACACAAACAAGCTCCTTAATAATTGACTTTCTGCATTATACACGGTAAATTTATTACTATCACATTTATTTACAAACAACCTGTATCATGAAAGAAAAAGTATTTATTGCTGCGATAGCACTACTCATGCTATGGCCCTGTGTTTCTGCACAACAAAATGTCAAAGAAAACTACATTCCGATTTTTCTTTACGAAGATGAAGTTAAACCTTCTATGTATTTTGAATACATGGAGGCTGTTAAATCCAACATGCAATTTTTTAAGGATAACAACTACAAATACCCGGTGTACACTTTCCGCGATGATGAATTCAATGTATTTTTCAACACGCCAATGGGCCCCAACATCGCCTATGTTGACAGTATATACAAGGAATTAGGCATTGTAGCAAAGGCTGATTCCATTGGCTGGGAAAAGGTCTGGAAAAATTACGATGGTACCTATAACCACGGCCATAACTACATCGTTTACTGGAGTAAATCCAGGTCATATTATCCTGTTGAAATCCATGATAACCTGGATGAATACAAATACACAACCCTTGCGATTATTTACCCGATGCCAGGTAAAATGCGCGAGTTAAAGAAAATTATGGAAGAATGGGTTGCCTTATACAAAAGCAACAATATCCAGCAAGGTTTTGACACTTACCCAAGCTATATGGGAACTAAAGAACGAATTTGGGTTGTCATGCGATTTAAAGATGAGATCGATGCTGCTCAGAAACTAGACGGGATAAGGACTGTTCTAATGAAATCTGAAGATTACCAAAACCTCTACAAAAAAACACTTAAAGTGGTGCAAAAGTGGGAAAGCTCAAGAGCCTGGTACCTGCCTGAGTATTCATATATCCCTGAATAATAAATTTAGCGAGTGTTCAAAAGGTAAGAAGCACCTTCGAACACTCGCTTATATTTTATGGCTCCTACCACACTTTAACGCTTAAACACATACTTATAGGTGTTATCTTTTTCGCCATCTTCCCCAAAAAAAGTACCTTCCAATGTAATACTGCCTTTTGGATCAAAGGTATACACCTCATTTCGAGCCTCTCTGTCAGGCTTATCAACCACATGATAACTGATATGTAACTGCCCATCTTTAAACACTGCCTTTCCAATTGCCGCCTGAAGCCAGTTACCACCTCCGGCTTTAACAAAAACAGGCAGAAAATTATTCATTCCATCAATATTTAGTTCTTTTACCTCCCACATATGCCATTGTCCATCACCCTGGTTATTGGTAAATAATGACTTGACTTTATAACCTGTAGGCGTTTTTAATATGTGACAGCTTTGCTTAGCCACTTCGTCCGCCCATGGCATATCCACAGATGATAGTGATGCATCCATATTCCAGGTTCCAACAGCCCAATTAAGCAATCCCAAATTATCCACCTTTTCATATTCAGCCTTTTTAACAACGGTCATCTGTATTATCTTCCACTGCTTACCGTCTTTTATCAACACACGGGTACCTGAATCATCACCTTCCTTAAAGGTAACTAAGGCAAGGTCTTTGCCCATTTGAAATTTAAAATCAGTCTTACTGGCAAATTCCTTAATGGGTTCAGGATTATTACTAAACATGGTTTTCATCATCTGACTTAATGATTCCCATGAAGTTTGTTCCATGTATTGATTGGGGGTAGCTACTGCCCAATATATAGGTGACTGATGAGCCCACGTGCTTTGCCATCCATCATAATCACGTTGCATAAAATAGCTGGTTTCATCATCAATAACCTTCTTAACCTCTGCTTCATCTTTACTCATTTGTGCCATAATAGCTGGTGACACCAGCATCAGCAATACCATAGTAATTGTTTTCATCTTCCCTTTTTTAGTAAATAATTATCTCAACGTGCGATAATTTAAGGTGATGAAGGAGGTTTGTCAAATCGCAGTTGCCGCGGGAAGAGCTGAGCATAAAAATAAGATAAGTGCTGGATTAGTGTGAATGGCTCTCTGGCCGCTTGCAAAATTGCTTCCCCCCGATGGCGCAGATATGCAATCTGTGCCTTTAAAAAATTTACCTCATGATCAAATCGCATGGACATGCTCTCTAAGCCGATAAACCATCATCTGTGTTTAAGCGCACTTCTGTCGCACTCACGCGGTTGTAATGTAAATAACAAACCTTAATACTGCATATCAAAACCTATTCAGTGTCAATGGTGAAGTGAAAGGAAGTGCCTTTACCACATTCTGAATCAACACAAATGGCACCACCAAGGCCTTCCACCAGACTTTTTGTAATTGCCAGCCCCAAACCATTACCGCCATATACCTCGTTAGAATCATCGATGCGGTAAAAACGGTCAAAAACATGATTGATACTCTCGGGTCGTATACCAATACCTGAATCTTGCACCTCAAAAAGCAATGAGCCGCCTTCTTTTCTATACGCAACAGAGACCTGCCCGGCAGGCGTAAACTTTATCGCATTGTTTATCAGGTTATTTAAGATCTGCCTGAGTCGGTTGTGATCGGTGATAATTTCAATGTCCTCACCCTGCAGTTTCAGTTCCACCTTGGGATTCTGAATGCAGACGCCATCCTTTAAATAGCTTTCAAAGACATTGCTGACCAGTTCTTTCACATTTACATGCTTCTTACTGATCACTAACTGGTTGGTTTCGATCATGGATATGTCAATGATGTCGTTTAGAATATTCAGCAACGATTCTGCATTATTATGAATGATATTAATGTAGTTATGAATATCATCCATCTCAACATCCGACTCACGCATTATCTCTGTAAAACCCAAAATAGCATTCATTGGTGTTCTTATCTCATGCGACATATTTGAAAGAAATGATGTTTTAAGCCGATCACTCTCTTCTGCTTTTTTCAGTGCTTCTTCCAAATACACGGTTCTTTCTTCAACCAAATGCTCCAGTTTGTTTCTGTGCGCTTCCAGCTCCTCATTTTGCTTTGATACCTCAATGCGACTTTCTTCGAGTTCAATATTCTTATTCTTTAATTCCCGGGTACGCTCCGCTACTTCAGCCTCTAAATTCAACTTTTGTTCTCTTATTTCATGCATCCGGTACCTGATGACAAAAAGAATAATGAAACTTATAAAAAACACCATGAGTATACGAAACCACCAGGTTTCATAATAGGGCGGGGTTATGATGATCGTCAAATGTACTTCGTCCTGCGGAAGGCACATTATCCCATCATTATTGGATGCCCTTAGCACAAAGGTATACTCACCCGGTTTTAAGCCTGTATAATTAGCCCATCGCCTGTCTGCGTCGGTCATTATCCATTCTGAATTATATCCTTCAAGTCGATATTGGTACTTATTCTTTGTTGGTGATGCAAAATGTGTGGATGAAAACTCAATGGTAAAATCATTTAGAAAGTAAGGCAGAACCAGGCTATCTGTTTCCGAAATGGTCTTACGCAAAACCACTCGTTTCTTTAGCTCTTCGCCAGGTGCCACTGCTTGATTAAATATCTTTAGTTCAGTAAGTACAGGCTTTGGATAAAACGGATTTGATTTTATCTCATCAGGATGAAATGACACCAGGCCTTTTGATGACCCAAAAAATATTTCTCCACCTGAAGTCTGACTGCCGGCTGTTGTATTGAATTCATTAACAGGCAACCCGTCTCCCTTATTATAGACGATGTATTGGTAGGTATGCTTATCAAACTTAACAATTCCACAGTCGCCGCTTAGCCATAAGTCATCTCCGTTGGAATATATCCGGTAAATAGCGCACAGTACGCCCTCACTTATAATGGGTATTGGTGTAAACTTTTTGCTTAAGCGGTTAAATATGTTTAAACCCTTATCTGTTCCAACAAATAAAATAGAATCACTCTCTTCATGCACAAAGTAAACGGTATTGCCGCTTATCGAGTTTGTATCATCCGGATTGGCCTTATAGTGAATAAACTCCTTCTTATCCCTATCGTAGCGTCCCAATCCTCCATTCTGTGTTCCCGTCCAGAAAATCCCGTTTTTGGTTTGCGTTAAAAAGCGATAGTGGCTGTTGCTTAGATAATCTTCTTCATAGAGCTCTGAGTGATAGATAAAGTGCTCACTTTTAAAATCGTACTCAACCAGCCCTTTCGTATTGGTTGCAAACCAAAGGTTTTCATTATTATCCTCAATTATCGCCCGAATACCAAAACCATCAAAATAGGTAGTAGCATCAGATTCCATAGGACTGTAATGCATCAGTTCATTCCTTTGAGGATCGATTTTCTGCAGCCATCCGTCATAAAACCCGATCCATATATCTCCGTTTTTATCTTCCACAATACCAGCCGGGGCTCTATACAACAGGGTATTGGACTGATTCGGATCATAGAGGTAGTTTGAATAGCTATCCGCCTTACGATCATAGCACACCACCCCTTTACTATGGCAACCAACCCATATGTTCTTTTTAGAATCTTCATAAACCATGCTTATATTCTCACCACTGATAATGGCACTTCTATCTGCCAGGTGACGATACGTTAAGAATCTGTTCTGATTAAGATCTATTTTGATAACGCCGTTTCTTTCACTTCGCAACCAAAGAATATCCTTATCATCGATCAATGAAATAAATATATTTCCCTGCAAAACACCTGTTTCATTGCTGCTTATTACCTGGCTTACGATCTTATCTTTCGTTATTCTAATCAGTTGGTTACCCAAAGCCATCCAAACATCCCCTTTTGAATCATGCGCATAACTAACCCCCATAGGATTAACATTTTCAGGAAAAGAGGTCAATTCATTGATTCTTCCATCTCCCGTAAAATCCCCTTCATACATGCACAGGCTCATCTTATCCGCATAAACGGTAAAGTATAGTTGTCCGCTTCCCGTTACATAAAAGCTATGGACATTTTCCCCTTTAAATAAATGCTTATTAAGCTCATTATTAAGCAGGTCGTATATCACCAAACCATTATTTGAAGTTGAACATACCAGGTACTGTTCCCTCCATATAGCATATTGCGTAATAGCCGTACTCTCAATAATTTCAGGGCTTATTAATTCAGATACACTAAAGAGCTCTTCCTTTGCCGGATCAAAAACGAACAATTTACCATAGGTTCCAATCCACAATCGACCTGTTGCATCCTCATCGATCTGATGCACATTGAACACAAGCTCCTCTGGCAAACAGTTGACAAAACTATCGGATCCGGCATTGTACTTATGAAGCCCTTTGTTGGTACCAAACCACAAGGTGCCATCAGATGATCGATGGAAACTCAAAACATCATTACCAACAGTTGTTGCCGAATCCGGGTCGTTATAATAAGAGAAAACCCTGGTGGATAAATTCAACCTGTTCAGTCCAATACCCTGAACCGATAGCCATAAATTGTTATTGGCATCTTCAAACAAACGATTGATTGATTTTCCCTGGGGGCAGTTTTTTGAATTACTGACCGGTCTGAATGTTTTAAACTCATAACCATCATATCGCCCCAGTCCATTATTGGTCGCCAGCCATATAAATCCGTCATTTGTTTGTTGAATATCAAAAACAAGGCTATGAGGCAAGCCTTCATTTGATGTTAAGTGAGTGGTATGGTAATACTCTTTGACGTTTTCGGCCAGTGCACATTGAAACGATAAGAAAACAAGCAGTGTGAAGTTTATTTTACCCATTTGATTCAGCTTCCCTTTGATAGAGTTGAATATAGGAGATATAGCTGATAAACACAAATTTGCCTGAACACCAACAGCATTTCATTCGATTCTATATCTTTGCGCGTTCAATAAAAGAAGGCAAAATGAGTCAATACAGCAAGCGCTTATTAATGTGTGTAAAACAGGCATGGCCAATGGGTTTAAAAACATCTGTGTGGCTTATTAAGTTGACCTTACCTGTTTCTTTCGCGGTTCTCCTGCTCGATTATTTTGGCTTACTGGTCATAATGGCTAAATATACCAGTCCTGTCTTTGAGTTAATCGGATTACCGGGAGTGGCAGCCCTTGTGCTTGTAACAAGTATTTTCACCAATATCTACTCAGTGGTTGCTGTACTCACAACACTTGCCTTGCCAACCAGAGACGGCACCATACTGGCTGTGATGTGCCTTATTTCACATGGCTTTTTAATTGAAACCGCCATTCTAAAAAAGACAAGTTCATCGGCCATACGCATGCTCTTATTGCGCCTTGTATCCAGTTTTATAGTGGGAGCTCTGCTCAACCTGACACTACCAGGCAGCCCTTCTGACGGTTCATATATCTACCAGAGCCAACACAGTGACCTGTCGCTGGCTATCACAGCATGGTTGCCTCAGATAGGTGCCACATTGCTTAAAATCGTGATCCTTGTGAATGCCCTGCTAATTGTGCAACGTATTCTCGAGGAGTTTGGGATATTAAAATACCTGACTAAACCACTGGCACCATTTATGAAGCTCATGGGCCTACCTAAAGAATCATCTTTTTTATGGATGATAGGCAACACCATTGGCCTGGCCTACGGTTCGGCAGTAATGCTCCAAAAAGCAGACGAGGGTCAACTTCAGCCCAAAGAATGTGATCTGCTCAATCACCACCTGGCCATCTCCCATTCACAGCTTGAAGATCCCCTGCTGTTTGTGAGCCTGGGTTACTCAATGCCTGTACTTATTATTCCACGTATGCTTTTTGCCGTTGCGGTGGTTTGGCTGCGACGCGTCGAAAACTACTTTCGCAGCAGGTAACAGCAACTAAAGCCATTCGCACAGATGCAAAACAATAAACATTGTTTACCAGTTTATTCGCTCTTCATTTCTTTGGGCAATAATCTTCTGACACATTCCGTCAAACAGATGCCAGAGCGTATCATTATTACCACCAAAGGTCTTGCTATAATCCGCTACGCCTGCCTCCATATGCGCAATCTGGTCCTCACTAAAACGCTTGATCTTAGAGTTATAAAAGAAAATCCAAATTAGGTATTCATCCATATAATTGCCATTGGGCAGATTTATCATACACTGCCCATCTTCACGCCTGCCGGCGTTCAGGTTCTACCTCCAAAACCCTTGTGTCTTATTGCGTAATACCCATATGACCTTGCTCTTTGAATCGGATATGGCGGTCATATTACCAGGGTGCCAATGTAAAGTAAACTTATCGTTGCTCCGTTTAACACGAATGGAAGCAGCACCAGCCCTGTTACCGGTCGACCAATGAATACTTTCAAAGACTTTGCCTTCAGTAAGCCCTGCCTGGCGAATAAATTGCTTATGCAGCCCTATAAATGCATTGTGAGAATTGGAATAAGCGGGAACAGCTTTAAAACAAAATTGTCGTAAGGCTTTTGTCTGCGAACTGATGCAGTTAAGTTCCCTGTGCAACTCCCGGTTTTTGAGTTGCGCTTCTGTTTTGGGATCACGGGGGCGGCTGTAACTACGCAGTCGAATTTGATCGTCTGTCACATAAAAAATAACATTGCCTTCACGGCCTGCATTAATGTGTGGATGAAACTTGTGCTTTCTCATAAGTATGGTTTTAAAAGTGAACACTGACCAAGGTTAAATTAGTACCTACAAGTTACCACCAGAATGGAGCGTTTCAAAACCACAAACAACATGCAATATAAAGCAGCTGAAATGCACGCGATTTTCATTCGGTAATGTTCGGAAGAATTTTAAGGAAAAAAACTTTTGCATAGGAGATGTCGACCATAAAAAGATAAGCGCTTAAACCCACCTTAAATCGCGTATTTAAAAAAAGCCTGATTATTGAATTATTCTCGTTCCTTAAGCCGGACTATCCTGCAAGCCCCCTGCCCTCTGCCAAACAGGGGTCTTATTCGGGATCAACCTCGCTGGCAGCGAGGTTGATCCGAAGGCGTTCCGAAGAAATACCGAAGAAAGGCCGACGGCATACCTGGCAATTACCGAAGCCATTTTATCACCATCAGAAGATATTTGCGAAGGAAATAAGGCTCTTTAGTGAAAAAACAACCTATTATACCTCGATCATCAAGCAGCAGCTATTCAATGAGGTTGTTTAATGTTGCAGGAGTATTTCGAGCGTGGTCGATTGCTTGTTAACGACAATGCTCAATTTGTAATGGCCTAACCTTAGGTTACGGAAAAAATTAGCAGGAGTCAATGAAATCAGGATATTGCTTCGGATTTTCAATATAACTTTAAACTACTTCAAAAGAAGAATCGTCGTCCCACAATTCATCAAAATCCCTATCTTTACTCAAAAGTCATAGCATGCATACAAAGTCACTTTCCAATTACCTGATACAAAAAGCTTCGGGCGAACAGGTTTATTTTGAAAGCCATAAACTGGTTGATTCACTGGTACGTTCAGGTGCCAGCGAAACCATGGCTAATCAAATATTACAAGCCATTAGCATGGAGTTACACGATGGTATGCTGACAAGTGATATTTATACCAAAGCATATCGCATGCTGCAAAAGCAGGAGCGTAAAACAGCTGTTAACTATCGCCTTAAACAAGCCGTACTGCAGCTGGGCCCATCAGGATATCCCTTTGAGCATTTTGTGGGTGAGCTCTTTAAGGCACGAGGCTTTAAGGTGGAAGTTGGTAAACTGGTGAATGGCTACAGTGTACGCCATGAAATTGATGTGGTGGCTACCACTGAGCATAAACATATTTTTGTGGAGTGTAAGTTTCATAATTACCAGGGCACCAAAACCAATGTTAAAGTACCCATGTATATCCGCTCCCGCTTTGATGACCTGAACCGTGTTCGTCACTTCGATGAACAACTGAAAAACACCAATACGCAAGGCTGGATCATTACCAATACACGGTTTACGGAAGATGCCATTAAATTTGGCCGCGATTATGGCCTGACACTCCTTGGCTGGGACTACCCCGAAAAAGGTAATTTAAAGGACTGGATTGAACTGGAAAACCTCCACCCGATCACCTGCCTTTCATCTATTACCAGAAAGGAAAAGAAAGCCCTGCTAGAAAAAGGTATTGTGATGTGTCACGACCTGTATAAAAAACTCAAACACCAGGAATCACTACCCATAAAACCACGTAACCAAAGAGCCTGCAAGCGTGAATTAAGGGATTTTATTGAGTAGGATGTTGTTGAAAAGTTGACAGGTTTATAAGTTGAATTGCTAATTGTCGTACTGGTCAACTGTCGAATTGTCGAATTAAACATCCCATTAACCTCATATACAACATTATACATCCCAACATCTTACATTAAATTTACTCATAATCGGGCATTGGCTATTCCGGTGCATGGAACTGAAGTGCACGAAGAACAATTGCTGTTGCACCGGTTTTTTATTGGCATTGAATACCCAGGGCGTCGCTACGCTTTGCCTTTTAGTGTTCGAAAAGAAGTTTTATAAACGTATAGATCTATGCATCATGTAAATCAGCTCTCCTCCTTACAAAAAGCTACTCTTTACTGTTATTATTGTTCAATATGCTCATAGCAAGCAA
>NZ_JBNGPA010000061.1:0-12917 GCF_050589845.1 Carboxylicivirga agarovorans
CTTGATCCTAGAGAAAGAAATATGAACAGCTCCAATGAAAAAGTGGCTTAAAAAATTGTAATTTATTAGAGTATATCTGTGGTTTAAATATATAGGAGCTGTAAATCAATTAATCAGTTCGACAGTTAATCAGTTCGACCAATAAACTCATCACATATCATTTATACACAATCGGGCAATGCTATGGCAGACCTACAGCCAGTTATTGACAGCTTGGTAATGCGCACCCTGGTGGTGACTGCGAGAGGAACATCAAATCATCAGTTCAACTCCCGATAACTATCCGGGATAGGCGGTTCGACTACGATGGAATTCAGGCTAGACAGTTCACAAGGGCAGCTTAACAATAAATTCAACGCCGTTTTTGTGGTTGATATAATTTAATTCGCCATTATGATCCTTAACCAAATTAAAGGCGGTTGATAATCCCAGGCCGGTTCCGTTGTTGGTGCTTTGGGTGGTGAAGAAAGGGTCAAATATTTTAGAGCCTACCTCTTTAGTGATCTTGCTTCCGTTATTATAGACAGAGATGCAGGCAAAGTTACCATTGTTACCATGCTGAGTGTAACTGCGTATCTTAATCAATTTTATTGGCGTATCGAGGGAGGCATTAATGGCGTTGTCGATAATGTTGAGTATGACCTGGTGAATCTTTTCAGGATACGCATATATTGGTTCGTCTATTTCGTCGCGATAATCAATTGTAAGGTCAAGCGGTGTTTTAGCTTTAGTAAACAATAACGTTGATTTGATAATAGCCTGGATATCACACATGGTTTTTTCGCTTGTACCATCATACGAAAATGTCATTAATGATGACACGATAAATGCGGCCTGCTCAACGCCCTTATTAAGAATGTCATTGGCCTGGTGCAAAGTTTCTTCAACCTGTTTATTATCAAGTCCCTCTTGCAGGTCTTCAATGGCGTTACCAAGCAATACCGAACTGGTTGCTATAAAATTGAGCGGGGTGTTTATTTCATGAGCCACTCCAGCTGTAAGGATTCCCAGGGTCGCCATTTTTTCTGAATGGATTAATTGCTGCTGTGTGGCCCTCAGGTGTTTGTTGGTTGCTTTTAACTCTTCAATATGTTGATCAAGATCTTTGTTGTTATCAATCAGTTTCCTTTCGAATTTTGTGTTAAGCCATTTCAGGTAGTAAATGGAGCAGTTGATAAATATAAAGATTGCGATGGCGGTTATTTCGGTATAAAGCTTAATGTCAATATAAATGTTTTTCACTGTCAGTTCGTTGGATTCGTGACCTAAGATCAGATCATCGTGAATGATCAGTAAGACCAGGTAGTACAACATGGAAGTGATATATAAACCCTTTTGCTCACTGGGCCTGACCAGCAATTGTGGAATTAACGATAGCGCAATGATCATTTCGCTATAATTAAAGTAACTATCATTCTCAACAAAGCCCAGCAGGGTGGGAATGACTATAAAGACCAGGGGAGGTGAGAAAATAAGCATGGCTTTACTCAATTTCACCTGCCTGTAATAGGATAGTATAATGTGAATAAGCGTTATACCCATCATCCACAATAAACGATAACTGGCTATGGTAATAACAGTGTTATTAACCTGTCTTAAAACAGCCATGGTAACAGATAGCAGAATCATAATACCAAGCAATGTGATATTTAACTGATTACTCAGTATGTAAGTCCTGCTTGATAAAGAATTCAGGTCTGCTACCCCAAGGTGAGACACTAAATCCCAGGTTTTTCTGATTCGTTTCATGGTTTGGTTTTGCATTCAGTGCCAGAAAGATAATGAAATATTTGAACATAAGGCTTGTGTGTGCTAGAAGTTATAAAATTGTAAAATTTAAGTAACGTATCCTGCTAATGATATTATTGCTTTCTTTGTAATAATGATCAAACTATTTGAGTGTATTCCATTGCAAGCAATGAGATTATACATACTCATTATAACCCAACGATGGAAAAACGCAGATTTTTACACATAGGAGATAATTCAGGTCTTGTTGCTGTGATCAAAGAAGTTCTGAAAGGACATCAGTTAATTGAATCGACTTCGGTAAAGGAAGACCTGTTATCGTTAAAGCCAGATATAGTTATAGCTGATGCTGAATTGATAAGCGGAGATTTTATTCGATCGGTAAAGGGAAATGCATTATACGCTCCAGCTGGCATCATTTGTTATGCAGCCAGTTTAAATGTCAATGATGAACTACGAAGCTATTTTGATCAAAACCTTATTGAATTGATCAAACTGCCTGTTTGTAAAGATGAACTTGAGATCCGGATCAATAAGATGCTTAGGAACAGGGGGAAGAACGAGGCCCCATTGTTAGCCGATAGAAACCTGGACGGGTCGGATGCTGAGTTTAAGTACAGAACTGTTGTTGAGAACGCCAGTGAGGGTATCTTACTGATCCAGGATAATTATATTGTTTTTGCCAACAGGGCTTTGTCGGCTATGTTGGGATACTCCCTGGAGGAACTCTATAGTGTTCCTTTTCACACCTTCCTGCACAAGGATGATAAACTTACTGTTGTTGAGAATCACCAAAAACGGCTTAGCGGAAATAAGATTCCTATATATCAGGTACAAATCCGGAAAAAGGATGGAAGCTTTATAACAGCCGAAGTGAATGCTGCCCGTTTTAAGTATAAGGGGCGTGTTGCGACCGTTAATTTTGTTACCGATATAAGCCAACAGGTCAAAGTAGCCAAAGAGCTGAAAGAGAATGAGGAGCGCTACCGCCTGCTTTTCTCGAATTCCATTGAGGCCATCACTATTTTCTCAGCTGATACCCTGAAGTTTATTGATGCCAACGAGGCCTTTTGTCGATTATATGGTTATAGCAGGGATGAATTATTGAATTTGACGGTTAAGGATATTAGCGCTGAAGTAGAAAAGAGTGAGCATGCCATTAAGGAATCTGTTAAGAAAGGGGATGTCATTATTCCGGTTAGGCATCATAAAAAGAAAGACGGAACAGAATTGATCGTTAGAATTGCTGCCGGACCGTTTACCTGGAAAGGCGAGCAGGTGATGTATTCTATTATCAGGGATGTTACCGAGCAGATTGAGCTGGAGAAGGAGGTAAGGGAGAGTAAAGAACTACTGCAGAATATGGCGGATAGTATACCTGCTTTTATCGGTGTTGCTGACGCTGAAACGATTCATTATAAATTCGTTAATCAGCGCTTTGTTGATGCTTATAACAAAGAGAGGAGTGAAATAATAGGAGCCTATTATGCTGATGTTATTGGACAGCGAAATGCTGATTTCGCGATGAAGTATATCAATGAAGTACGCAAAGGAAAACCCACCTCGTACATCAATACTTTTGATTTGGAGCATGGGCGCAGATATATCAATGTCAATTTTACCCCTTCTTTTAACAGTAAAGGGGAAGTTAAAGACATTATTATTTTAAGCCATGATATTACCCAACTTAAGCAGGCAGAGCAGGAATTAAAGGATGCCAAGGAGCAGCTTGAAATACAGAATGAAGAGTTGCATGAGCTGAATGCTACTAAAAACAAGTTCTTTTCAATTATTGCTCATGATCTGAAATCACCATTTAATGCGCTACTGGGAATTGGTGGTTTATTGAAAGAGAACCTGAAGAATGGTGAAGTTGATGAAGCCAGGGAGATGGCCAATTTAATGTATGAATCGGCAACCAGTAATTTTGAATTACTTGAGAACCTGCTGGAATGGTCGAGGGTACAAATAAACCGCACTGATATGGCTCCTAAAGTTGTAAATGTTAAAGGGGCTGTTGGTGATGTGATACAATTGTATGGCGGTAAGGCTCATGAGAAAGACATCGTCATTAGCTGTTCCGGTAATGATGATGTGTTCGTTATGGTGGATGAAAACATGTTTAGTACGATTATTCGTAACCTGGTTAATAATGCCATTAAGTACACTCTAAGGAAAGGGGACATACAAATTAGCTACCGCTCAGTGAATGGATCAGTTGAGCTGGAAGTGTGTGATTCAGGAATTGGAATGGATAAAAACCGATTGGATACCTTATTTAAGATAGAAGAGTGCTATTCAACAGCCGGTACTGATAATGAGCAGGGAACAGGATTGGGACTAATCTTGTGTAAGGAATTCATTCAGTTGAATAATGGATCTATTTCAGTGACCAGCGAGCCCGGCGAAGGAAGCTGCTTTAAAGTGAGTTTACCTTCGTTGGACGGGTAAGATTGTTGGGTCAATAAATTGTTAGGTCATTAGACGATTCGACAATTCAACGATTCGACAGTTCGACAAAGCGATAAGGGATGGCTATCGGGGGAGAGAAGGGCAATAAGTAATTCGCCAGATAAACAATAAAAAAAGCCGGTATTGCATCAATACAATACCGGCTTTGTAATTAATAAAAACCCAATCAATCTATAATTTCTCAATCACTTCTTCCATTTCTTCCAATGATTTACCCTTGGTTTCCGGTATCATTTTCCAGACAAAAATGGCTGAAAGTATGCTCATTACCCCATAGAACATATAAGTCATCCCGCCGCTAAACTCCATCATGGCAGGGTAGGTAGACGATATGAAATAGTTGGCAGCCCATTGTGCGGCTACGGCAATGGCAATGGCTTTACCGCGTATTTTATTCGGGAAAATTTCACCGATCAACACCCAGCAGATCGGTCCCCAGCTCATCATAAAGGAGGCGGTATATACAATGATAAATACCAGGGTGCTGATGCCGATTACTTCGAAGAATGATAACATACCAATAGCGATCATGCCGATGGCCATACCAATCGAACCGGTGATTAAAAGTGGTTTACGGCCCCATTTATCAACCGTGGCAATGGCAACAACGGTAAAAACAACGTTGACAAGGCCCATTACAATGGTCTGAAGCATCGAAGCATCTTTGGCGGCTCCCATGCTTTCAAAAATACGTGGTGCATAATACAGGGCAACATTGATACCTACAAACTGTTGGAAAACTGAAAGCAGGATCCCGATGATAATAACTTTTTTACCATAGGCAAAAATACTTGATGAGCTAACTGTTTTTTGAACAGTTGCCTTAATGTCATTAAGAATACTTTTGGCAGTATCCAGGCCGTTAATGCGTTCAAGGATAGACAGGGCTTTCTCATTCTGTCCCTGCATAGCCAGGTAGCGGGGCGTTTCAGGTACAAATAGCAAGAGTATGCCGAATAAGCCCGCAGGAATAGCCTCTGACAGGAACATATAGCGCCATCCGGTCTCGTTGATCCACTCAATGCTCTGTCCTTTGGCAATGGACCAGTTTACGAAATAAACCACCAACATACCAAAGATAATGGCAAACTGGTTGAAAGAGATCAGGCGGCCACGAATGTGTGCCGGAGCAATTTCACTGATGTACATCGGACTGATGGCTGATGCCAGGCCAACACCAATACCACCGATAATACGATAGAAGTTAAACATGTACAATAAGCCCATGGTGGCCTTGCCCGGTTCAAAAAAGAAGATTTCCGGTTTTCCAGAACCAAGGGCTGATATAAAGAACAGGATGGCCGCTACAATAAGTGATTTCTTTCGGCCCAAGCGAGAAGCTAATAAGCCCGAAATGGCACCGCCTATTATACAGCCGATAAGCGCACTGGAAACAGTAGCTCCATGTGCAAAAGAGCTCAGGTTGAGCCCGTCGATCAGAAAGGCCTGGATGGATTTTTCAGCCCCTGATATAACAGCTGTATCATACCCAAAAAGCAACCCGCCCAAGGTTGCAACCAGTGTTAATAGCATGATATAGCCTAAATTTTGTTGTTTTTCCATAATCCCGGATTTTAGCCGGCCACTGCAAGCTGATCGCCAGAGGCCGGATTGATAATTGTCCCGAAAGATGCGTGTTTGAAGACTGAACTACATGTGCGTTTAAATTTTTCAGATGCTACCAAACTGTTATAGTATGGAAATAGCAGTTATGGCTTGAGTTCGTTGGACACCTTTCGGGATTATTAAAAGTTATTAGTTAACAGGCAAGAGATAATTTTTTGATTTTAGATCGCATTTTATCAAGGTTTACATTGCATTTCCAGGTCATATGAAACGACTTATGTCTTTTAAAAGTGCATAGTACCAATGTCTCACAACTCATATCTCACAACTCACTTCTATCTTATGTCCTGATTCTTATGCCACCAAAAAATACTACTGCCTGTTCGCTATGTCTGTTGTTTAAATATACATGTTAATCAACTGCTCGTAGCGCTCTTGCTTACCGCTGATCATTTCCGGCTCACCTGCTTCTTTAGCAATTTTACGAAGGTCTTCAAGTGTTAATTTACCGGCAGCAAACTCAGCGCCCTTACCACTTTCAAATGAAGCATAGCGTGCCGCTTTTTGCTGCAGGTAATCGCTATTGCTTAAGATGTCATCAGCAATCACAAGTGCACGTGCAAATGTATCCATACCTGAGACATGAGCAATGAAGATATCTTCAAGGTCAGTTGAGTTACGACGAGTCTTAGCATCAAAGTTAACACCACCACCTTGTAAACCACCGGCCTGAAGAATCACCATCATGGCCTGCACTGTTTCAGGAATACTTGTTGGGAATTCATCCGTATCCCATCCGTTCTGGTAGTCTCCTTTGTTGGCGTCGATAGAACCTAACATGCCTGCATCGGCAGCACACTGTAACTCGTGCTCAAAAGTATGCTGAGCCAAAGTAGCATGGTTCACCTCAATGTTTAATTTAAAGTCTTTATCAAGACCATGGTGACGTAAGAAACCAATTACAGTTTCAGCATCCACATCATACTGGTGCTTGGAAGGTTCCATTGGCTTTGGCTCAATCAGGAAGTTACCTTTGAAACCATTCTTACGTGCGTAATCACGCGCCATAGTCAGGAATTGTGCCATGTGCTCTTTTTCAGCTTTCATGTCGGTGTTAAGCAATGACATATAGCCTTCGCGACCACCCCAGAATACATAGTTCTGTCCACCTAAAGCAATGGTCGTATCAATCGCATTCTTAACCTGGGTTGCAGCATGTGCCAAAGCTGTAAAATCAGGATTGGTTGATGCACCATTCATATAGCGTGCGTTGGAGAAAACATTAGCTGTACCCCATAGCAGGTTAACACCGGTTTCTTTTTGGTATTGCTGTGCAATAGGAATAATCTTTGCTAAACGCTCTTCAATTTCAAAAGCTGTACCGTCGCCAACCACATCTGTATCGTGAAAGCAATAGAATGGAGCACCAATCTTAGTGAAGAATTCAAAAGCTGCATCCATCTTATATTTTGCTTTATCCATTGCATCAGCTCCTTTGTTCCATGGGAAAATTTGTGTTCCCGGACCAAAAGGGTCACCACCGTCGCCACAGAAAGTGTGCCAGTAGGCAATGGCAAAACGCATGTGTTCTTTCATTGTTTTGCCGGCAATAACCTGCTCAGGGTTGTACCACTTAAAAGCTAATGGATTTTTTGAATCTCTGCCTTCGTAGGCAATTTTTCCAATGCCAGGAAAATATTCGTTACCTGTTGCCATGATTTGTCAATTTTACGTTGGAGACTGAATCCTTGTTTGTGTTAAGTAAATCTGATAATGCTATCCGGATTCTGATGTCTCTCAACCTGGTTACTATTTTTTGATTAATTATTTCATTTCAATTTCTACCATTACCGGTTGCGGAGCTCCTAAACGGATGGCTCTTTCTGATGGTAATGTACTGCCTATATAAAAGCGGTAAGATCCTTTGACGTACTGCTCTTCACCTTTTTCATCAATATTATACAATTCAGAGGTGTCGATGGTAAAACTTAACTTAGTGCTGCCTTTGGCTTTGATAGTTTCACGTCTGAAACCTTTTAAGTCATACATCGGCACAGGAAATGAAGCATCCTGTGCTGATACATAGAGTTGTACTGTTTCTTCAGCATTAAAAGCACTGTTGTTGGTGATGTCTGCCGTAATTGTTATTAGCTCCCCAAATTGAAAAGATGTTTTTTGAGTCTGTGCATTTGAATAACTTAGGTCGGCATAGTTAAGGCCGTATCCAAATGGATATAACGGTTCTTCTTCCATGTATTTGTAAGTACGCCCATACATGGTGTAATCTTCATAGTCTGGCAATTGTTCAACAGACCTGGGGAAGGTGACCGGTAATTTACCCGTAGGACTTGCATCGCCAAACAGAATATCAGCAATAGCATTTCCTCCCTGTTCGCCGGGATACCATGCCATAATAACCGCATCGGCAATATCGTGTACTTCTTCCAGAGCAATAGGGCTGCCACCCATTACCACCACGATCAAAGGTTTATCCTGATCTTTGCGAATCTGCTTCAGGTACTCCAGTTGTTTACCCGGCAGTTTCAGATCGGGGCGATCGCTTTTATGCGCTGAACCTATGGCTTCACCTTCCTCGCCTTCAAGCAGGGTGTTAATACCCACTACAGCAATGCAGGCATCAGCTCCACGAGCTTCGCTAATGGCCCAGCCAATGGGATTTTTATTTTCTTCGGTTAGTAAAAAGCCGTGGCGATACTCAAAACGGGTACCTAAACTAACTGCGCCTGCCACGCCTTCAATAACTGAAACCACATTGTTTGAAATACCATTGTAATTGCCCAGCATCACATCTACGTCGGCCGCCAGTGGTCCGATGGCAAACAAATGTTTGATATCTTTTTGTAAGGGTAAAACGCCGTTGTTCTTAAGAAGGACAATTGATTTTTGTGCAGCTTTGCGGGCTAACTGTATGTTTTGTTCACTATTCACCACTTCAGGTCCAAGCTGATTATATGGATTGTCTCCATATGGATCGAATAGACCAAGTTTAAAGCGTGTACGCCAAAGCAGGCGTAGGTTTCTGTCGATATCAGCTTCGCTTATCAGGCCAGCTTTGACGGTCTCCGCAAGATTTTGGTAGGTGGAGCCACAATTAAGACTGACATCGTGTTTAATAGCTTCAGCTGATGATTCTCTGGCATTGTTGGTGTACTCATGCAAGCCATGAAAGTTAGCTAAGGCACCACAATCAGACATGACATGCCCCTTGAAGCCCCAGTTATTGCGCAATATATCGGTTAGTAACAGTGTGCTACCACAACACGGTACATCCAGGGTGCGGTTATAAGCGCACATAACCGATTCAACACCGTATTTGGTAACCAGCATTTTAAAGGCCGGCAGATAGGTTTCGTACAGATCTTTGGGTGATGAATACGCATTGAAACTATGACGTAAACCTTCAGGTCCGTTATGTACGGCATAGTGCTTGGCACATGCTGCCGCTTTCAGGTAAGTAGGATCGTAGCCCTGTATACCTTTAACAAAGGCACCACCCAGTGTACCGCTTAAAAACGGATCTTCACCCCATGTTTCCATGCCGCGCCCCCACCTTGGATCACGAAAAATATTCACATTGGGCGACCAGTAAGTTAAACCGGCATACTGCAGGTAGTTTCCGTTTTTTTGTGCAATGTTAAACTTAGCTCTTCCTTCATCGGAGATAGCTGATGCAAGCTCTTCAATAAGTTCCGGATCAAAGGTCGATGCCATGGCGATGGGTTGTGGGAAAACAGTTGCACGTCCCATTCTGGCAACGCCATGCAAGGCCTCATTCCACCAATTATAGGGTTTGATGCCCAAACGGTCAATACCTGGCGCATCGTGCAACAGTTGAGCACATTTCTCTTCAAGGGTTAATTGTTCGATCACCATTTCAAGCCTTTCCTCTATATCGATACGATGATCGAGGAAAGTACCTGCCAGTGAGTCGGGCATTTGTTGTTTGTTGTTGGTAGTACCTTGTTTTGGGTTGTTGCATCCAAACAGAAACAAAGCGATACTAATACAGCTGATAATTGCATTTTTCATAATTGATTTGTGTATTAATTAGTTATACTTACTTTATTTGTGTTGTTACAATGGGTTTGAATGCTCTTTTATAATTAGTTGACCAGTTTAAGGGGTGTTCATATCACCCTTACCCCAATAGCCATCCGGGTCTTATATCAGTTCTCTCTTCCAATTCTCATACGCCACTTCCAGTGCATCAATATTTTCAGGTATCGGGCTGATAACTTCAACCTTTTCTAATGATGAAAATGCCTCTTCAATAGAGTTGTAGAGGCCGGCCCCGTATGCGGCACCTCTTGCAGCTCCCAGTGCTCCATCTGTCTCGTAAAGTTCAATGGTTGAGCCTGATATGTCTGACAGTGTCTGGCGGAAGACAGGGCTAAGGAACATATTGGCTTTACCGGCACGGATAACATTCGTTTCAATCCCGGTTTGTTCCATCACTTCCATGCCGTATTTAAAACTAAAGGCAATGCCTTCTTGCGCAGCACGTAACAGGTGGCCGCGTCTATGAAGGTTAAAGTTGAGGTTTTTAACAGTTGCTCCCGGGTTTTCATTCTTCAATACCCGCTCGGCACCATTACCAAATGGAAGCATCAAGAGGCCGTCGCTGCCAGGTTTAACTGCTTCGGCTTCATGATTCATTTGTACATAATCAAGGTCGGCTGCTACATTTTTGCGTAACCATGAATTCAGTATGCCAGTGCCGTTAATGCAAAGCATTACACCCAGGCGGTTGTCAATATTCGTGTGGTTAACATGCGCAAAGGTGTTAATGCGTGATGCCGGGTCATATTTTAATTGGTCGCTGACACCGTATACCACACCCGAGGTGCCGGCAGTAGCTGCCACCTCTCCAGGGTTCAATACGTTTAAACTAAGTGCGTTATTAGGTTGGTCGCCAGCCCGGTATGAAATGGCTATGCCTGGATTTAAGTCCAGCTCTTTCGCTGTTTCGGAACTTAATAAACCCTGTATTTCAAATGTTTCTTTGATGGTAGGAATCACACCTTCGCTAAAACCATAATTGTTCAGTAATTCTTTAGAAACGGTTTGGGTTTTGAAATCCCAGAAAATACCTTCAGATAAACCTCCTTTTGTTGTTACTATGTCGCCGCTTAGTTTATAGGCGATATAATCGCCCGGCAGCATGATTTTATGAATTCTGGCAAAGGTTTCCGGCTCATTTTCTTTGATCCACTTTAATTTTGAAGCAGTAAAATTACCCGGTGAATTCAACATGTGCGATAAGCAATGCTCTTCACCAATTTCTTCAAAGGCCCTGTTCCCGTATTCGATAGCACGACTGTCGCACCAGATGATGGCAGGGCGCAATACCTCTCCGTTTTTATCAACAGTGACAAGTCCATGCATCTGGTAGGAGATGCCGATCGATTTGATAGTTGATTTGTCAATATCAGAAGCTGCCAATACATCTTTTAATGCCAGCTTAAGGTTATTCCACCAGTCTGAAGGGTTTTGCTCCGCCCATTCGGCCTGGGGACTTAGAATGGCCATTTCTTCTTTGGGATAAAAAGCTGAGTTAACAGCCTTTCCTGTCGTTACATCAAGCAAAGCAACTTTGACTGATGAACTTCCTATGTCGAATCCTAATGAATACATATTTACTATCTTTGCGTACTGTTCTGTACTGGTATGGTGCAAATCTATAAAAAAAAGAATCACTACTATAATGATTCTCTAAAAAATATTTTTGTAGGGACGCAAAAGTTCATTTCCAAATCGCTGGAAGCGAAGGCTGCAGCCTTTTGTCCCATTAATTTAAAATCAGTGGAAATAACGGATATACCTTTGTAGATAAATTTTTTCATGGGTGTTTCGTTATACGACAGTATGCCAACATCTATACCTGGCTCCAGTTTTCGTTCTTTGCACTGTTCCAATATATGACCCAGCATACGGTCGCTGACACTAAAGTACATATCACCGGCGCGCACACTCAGTTCTTCTTCATTAGTCAGCCTCATGTGTTGGTAGTCATTTTCTTTGCAGTATCGTTCAAAGCAGTCGGCTGTAATAAGCGGATGATAGGTAAAGGTAGGGTAGACCATTATCAGTCGCTTATACTTTCTGAGCAGGTGATCTGCCTCTTGCAGGGCATTTACAACAGGTGTGTCGAAGTCCTGGTAGAGTTTGTTTTTTATGTTCTTAATATTTGTATTCCAATCTATTATTAAAGTCTTTTCAGGAGGGAGGGTGCTGACAATTTCCTCCACATCTTCATGGTCAAAAGGCATAATAATGTATTTGCTGTATCGGCCACGGCTATCGTTTATCAGCTTCTTGAACAGCTCAATATTATAATGATGGAAGTGGACATCTGCAATGGTGTCTTTGTTCAGGTTCTTGACGAACTCCCCATATAGAACCTCTTTGTAGGCCTTGAACGTATCCAGGAATAAGAATACTTTACGGCCCTCTTTAGCGACAAAGTATCCTTTGTTGGGTACCGACTCTATAACGCCCTGTTCCTTAAGGATACCATAGGCTTTAAATACCGTGTCACGCGATAGTTTATAGGTTTGGCATATGACATTAACAGAAGGGAGCTGATCGCCTTCATGCAGTTTGTTTTCCGCCAATGCATTAACAACTGTATCAACCAGCTGTTGAAATTTCGGAATCTCGCTTTGGGAATTGATTGTAAATTTGATCATCATACCAGTTTTTAAAAGTGTTCTGTTCTGGTAGGTGCAAATATAGGTTTTATTCTGGATTATTGTCCTGGAAATTTGTTTTTCTCTGTATTATTGGTTTGATTTGCAGCTTCCATATATTTAAGCCACAGATGGCACACCCCATTGATTATCGGGGTACACGGATTATTCCTGCGGAATAGGATTACCAAGATGAAAATAGCAGGCGGGAGGCCTGCCACATTCTAGCCCGGGGCAAAGCGTTTTAGTGTTCGAAAAGATTCAAACATTCACATATATAGTGTTTTGCAAGCTGTAAATCAGCTCTCCTCCTTACAAAAAGGCTGTATGTTTGTAATAAGAAACACATAAGCCTCTATTGTGTCGTAAATTAGATAAAGTAACAAGTGTCTAATTAATAAACAAGAGGCTTATGCAACG
>NZ_JBNGPA010000062.1:0-12369 GCF_050589845.1 Carboxylicivirga agarovorans
ATAAAAATCCAGAATGTATTGCCCAATAGAAGGTTGTCGCCTAAACTTCAGATTGCATATTCTTTTTCCTTTAAGGTAATTCCAAAGTTCACATTACGCTGGAGTTGCTCTGTTTCTCAATAGTTTTCTCCTATAAATCATTCCTGGCCGGTTACTTTTCATATCTTTCTTATATTGTTGAAAACTAATTTATAAAAATGACTTAAAACCACCTCCCCTCTCCTTCGTCGAGGTACTCCTCCTTGCCAGGAGGAGAGCTGATTTACAGCTTGCAAAACACTATATATGTGAATGTTTGAATCTTTTCGAACACTCGTGGGCGTCGCTGCGCTATGCCCCGGGCTATGATATGGCAGACCTACAGCCTGCTATTTAATGCTTGTAATATTCAGGACATGTGAATGCTGACTTCTTTTCAATCAATAGAGGGCAAAGCCATAAGCTTTGATGTTAAAGGAATACATTATAACATCAGATCAATGACAGTTCAACTAATAAACTCATCAACTCAATCAACATTTCAACAATTCGACAATTCAACAGTTATGCAGTTCGACAGTTCAACAGTTCGACAGTTATGCAGTTCGACTAACAATAGCTATCCCTTGATTGATAATCATTCATTTACTAATTTGTAAAGCAATCTTTAATTAACAACAGGATTCTGTATTTTCAAGAATTAATCAGTACAGCATAATGAAGCTTGTATGGCAACTTACTATCATCACCTTTAACGAACAGCTGCACTTTATCGAGGGTAGTATTGCATCAGGCAAGCCGTCATTGGCCCATGCCCCCAGGCAAGGTCTGCAGCACTTTTTTCAGACCATTAGCTCCTATTTTCAAAAACTATATGCTGCCCAAAAGCTACACATTAACACCGGTAATAATACCTACTCGTGTCAAACAGACAAGCAGGGTGGATTTAGTATATGGATTCACGATCTAATTGAAGACCCGGCTCTTATAACAATATCCGACCTGCAAACGGACTTGCCTGTCATACAGTCCTATCCCATTCATTTTCCTCCGGCTAAAGCTCGCTTCGATGTCATTTCTGATATTGATGATACCATTCTTGTGTCGCACACTTTAAGCCATTTCAAACGTGTATCAACCACGCTTGGAAGACAGGCACACAGGCGAAAACTGGTATCTTACACAGAGCAGTTGTTTAAATTCACTGACACTTATAAACCCAACTATATTTACGTTTCCCGCAGTGAAAAGAACCTGTTTCATTTGTTAAGCAATACCATCATACACCATGATCTGCCTGCAGGCCCCTTACTTTTAACCCCGGCCCTTCATTGGTATCAACTGCTTAAGGCCAACAAGCCACGGCAGCACAAATTCAATGTTATTTCAAGCCTTATTGAACATTCGGGCAACAAGTCTTATTTATTAATTGGCGATGACAGTCAACATGATATGCAGGTTTACCTGGCAATTATCCGTAAGTACAAATCCCGAATTCTGATGGTATTTATCCGACAGACCAAAACATTCAGATCTGCCCAACAGGTAAAAAACTGGGAAGCTATTATTCGCGAAGGCATTCCCGGTATTTATTATCAGGCCTTTGATCCCTTTGATCCAAACCTTATAAAACCACTATTATGAAACTATTTTTTGTTGTTAATCCAATTTCCGGAGGTGTTGATAAAGAACCTTTCCTTAAGGAGGCACAGGCCTTGTGCAAAAAGTATGGTATTACTTACCACATTTTCAAAACCACTGGCCGCGATGATGAAACAGCTCTTGTAAAGTCAATCAAGGACTTCAATCCAGATAAGGTAGCATCGGTTGGCGGTGATGGCACCACCTTGTTTACCGCAGTCACTTTAAAAGATTTAAGCTTCCCCATCGGTATTATACCATTAGGCTCGGCCAATGGCATGGCCGAAGAATTGTTTGTCAATCCTGATCCCATCGAGGCCTTGAAAGACATCATTATGTCGGAACGGATAGGCGATCTGGATCTGATATGTGTTAATGATAAACATTATACCATGCATATTGGCGATGTGGGTGTTAACGCTTCTATTGTAGAGGCCTATGAAAAAGATCCCAACAGGGGTATGGCTACCTATGCCAGGTATTTTATTGAAGAACTGACCAAACTAACTCCTTTTGATATAGCGCTTACAATTAATGGTGAAACCTTTCAGCATAAGGGTGTGATGGTTGCCATTTGTAATTCAAGAAAATACGGTACAGGTGTGCCGCTAAATGTGCTGAGTAACCCAATGGATGGCCTGTTTGAAATAGTCATTATTGAAAACATCGATGCCAAATCTCTCATATCAGCCGGATTAGCCAAGTTTGACGAGCGCTTTTATCAGAGTCATAACAGCCATGTCTACCAGGCACAAGAGCTTGAAATCAACTTTAAAGAAGCTCGCTTACTGCAGTTAGATGGCGAAGTGATTGGAAAGTTTGATAACATTCATGTACAAATGCTGGTAGGTGCAGTTAAATATATTACAAATACCAATAATAGCTATTTAACAATCTAATGAGCACTTCACCTATTGCCGTCGGTCCTTAACTACATAGAAGCCATGGATATTTTTAGGCTCATATCATTAAAAAACCTGTATAATAAGTATCTTTCGTAAAAAGAACTGAAGCTTATAAACGAATCAATCCTATATGCGTCGTGCTCTATTGCTCATATTCCTTGCCGTTATGGCTTTGAAAGCGCATTCACAGATCGAGGAAGTCAAAGACACCATCATTGTGAATCGCTTTATTGATTCATTATTAATTGACCGCAATAAATATAACTGGTCATTAAGAGCATTTACAAACATCAGGGAGCACAGGTTCTTTATAAACGATAACAACCAGTCAACAAAATACATACCCAATAATCCGTGGGGTATTGGTATTGGCTTTGCCTCTAAAAAAATAACACTTGATGTTGCCTTTAACATCAAGACAGATAAGGAAGATCCGACATCAAAGTTTAACATCAAAGTCAGCTATCAAAATAAGAAGCACTTTGTCGATTTCTTCCTGCACCGTTATGAAGGCTTTAATATATATAGCGGATCTGAAGACATAAGTATCTTTAATGAAGATATCACATCCTTGTCTAGCGGCATTAATTATATGTATATCATCAACAACAGACGTTTCCACGACAATGCTTTCAGATCTGTTATTGCCCACCAGAGTGAAACGTCCTATTCATTCGGTATTGGTGGTTTTGGCTATCTCATCCGGCAATCAGACCTCTATGTAGATGCGATTCCTCTCAATAGCATGCCCATAGAAGATGTAAAAGGCAGTGGCGGAGGATTGCTGGCTGGCGCAAGCGGTCTGCTGTCCATTGGTTCAGGCTTATATGCGTCGCTCAACCTGCAAGGCGGGGCCGGTTTCATGTATAAGAAAGTCACGGAACAGAATGAGGCAGCACCAGAAAGCGACAATTGGTTATTCCAGTTAAGAAGTCACCTTAACCTGGCTTATGTGAAGGATCAATACTATATAAACCTGAACTTCAATCTGCGCCATTACCAAACAGATTTATCTGCCGAGGCTACACACAAAATGTACATTACCGATGCCAAACTTGTCTTTGGATATAAGATATTCAGGAAAGGCATGTGAGGATGTGGGGATGTTCAATTCGACAATTCGACAATTCGACTCCCGACAAATATCAGGATAGACAATACGACAGTTACGCGGTTTGAACGTTGGGATGTCTTTCAGCTTTGTGATAAAATCAACAATATTTTCTCTCATCGGCAATTTACCTATATCACGTATATAGGTATTCTTCTAATCAGTACTATTGGGGTATTATCGATTTTTGCATACAACAAACAGACGCTGTCAACATGTTAAAGATTCAACAACTTAAGAGCTTATGTTGTAACAAATTCAAAAACCAAAAACAGTATTGATTGTTATGAATAATAACGTTTTACGCATTTCATACCAAACTAAAATTAGTTGATCAAATGGATACCCTCAATCAAATCAAAGAGCTTCAGGATCGTATCAACCAATCCATTATCGGACAGGAAAAGGTGGTTGAGAAAATTCTGGTTGTATTTCTGGCCAATGGTAATTTGTTGCTGGAAGGACTGCCTGGTTTAGCAAAAACCCGTGCTGTTAAAAGCCTGGCAAAAGAAATGCAGGCAGAACTATCGCGTATACAGTTTACCCCTGACCTGTTGCCATCCGACATTACTGGAACAGAGATCTATCAGCCCGAGCTGGAAAACCCTTTCGTCTTCCAGAAAGGTCCCATATTTGCCAACCTGGTACTAGCCGATGAGATCAATCGTTCACCTGCCAAAGTACAGGCTGCCCTTCTTGAAGCGATGGAAGAACGGCAGGTAACAGTGGCCGGTAAATCCTATAAAATGAAGGACTTGTTTATGGTGATGGCCACGCAAAACCCGGTTGAGCAGGAAGGTACCTATCCCCTGCCTGAAGCCCAGATGGATCGTTTTCTGATGAAAATAATGATCGACTATCCCGACACTGAAGCTGAAACAAAAATTTTGCGCCTGATCCGCAATGAAAGCAAAGGACAAAACATTAATAATGAGCCTTTATCACAAAATATCATCTTCAATGCCCGAAAAGAAATTAACGAAGTGGAAGTATCTGAGGCAGCCGAGAAATATATCGTTGATCTGATTGCTGCCACCAGGTATCCAGATAAGTTCAGTGAGGAACTGGCCCGATGGATTGATTTTGGCGCCAGTCCGCGGGGTACAATAGCCCTTGAAAAGTGTGCGCGCGTGATGGCCTGGTTAAACAGGCGTGACTATGTTGAACCCGACGATATACGCTCGGTGGTGCATGATGTATTACGCCACCGCCTGATACTGAGCTACGAAGCGAATGCCGGGCGCATAAGCCCTGAAAAGGTGATTGATACGATCATAGCTAATGTTGCAGTGATTTGATAACGGTACTATGGCATCAAAAACATCAGTATATCCCCCTGAAATAGCTATCAGCCTGAAGGAACTGGCTAAACTGGAATACCTGGTCAGTGACTTCAGTCTCTTGCCTCGTCAGCCGGTGCACAGCGTATTATCAGGTAAGCATGCCTCAAAGCTGCGTGGCCGGGGACTTGACTTTGCCGAGGTACGCCAGTATGTGCGAGGTGACGATGTGCGTAATATTGACTGGAAGGTAACGGCCCGAACCAAAGTGACCCACACAAAGGTGTTTACGGAAGAAAAAGAACGTCCGGCTTTTATCATTGTCGATCAAAGCTCATCCATGTTCTTTGCTTCACAAGGCACCGTAAAATCGGTAATTGCAGCGCAAATAGCTGCCATAGGAGGTTTTAAAGTGCTTAAAGCAGGTGACAGGATTGGTGGTATTGTTTTTGACGATAACAGCTATGAATCTGTTCGTCCCAAACGAAGCAGGAAAACCCTGATGCACTTTCTGGAACAGCTGAGCCTTAAAAACCAGGCATTGCCGCAACGTGAGAGCATACAGTCCAAGCAAGACATTATCAACAAGGTGTTGTTTCATGCTCAAAATAGCATAACACACGATTATGTAGTGGTGGTTATAAGTGATTTTCTAAACCTGAATCAGGACGGAAGACGCTACCTCACCAATATTGCCCGCCATAATGATTTGATCAACATCATAATCAGTGATCCGCTTGAGATGGATCTGCCCGAAATAAAAATGCCTGTTGGCGATGGGCAGAACCAGGTGTTGTTTACAGGTTCTGAATCTGTCAGAAGCAGGTACAGCGAGCTAAGCCGGCAAAGAAAGCAGGAAAACATTGACTACTGCCTCAAATATGGTATACCGGTCATGGAGCTGAATACAACAGAACCATTGGTGGAGCAGATAAAAAGCATTTTTGGTAAACGATAAAACTTATGCAGGAAACAACAATCAATACAATTGGTGAGCTTATGGAACCGGCTCCTGTGCCCTTTAGTTTTGAGGCACCAGGCTGGTACATTCTGCTCACGCTGTTTGGTCTGCTGTTAATCATTGCAGTTATCAGGCAAATCATTCGCTACCGAAAAAACAAGTACCGGCGCGAGGCCGTGGCACTACTGAAAGCATTGGCACAGTCCCATAGTCCCGGTGCCCATAAATTATTCAAGACCCTTGAAATACTCAAGCGGGTGGCTATTCATTCCTATGGGCGGGAAGAACAAACAGCCTTGAACGGCCTCTCATGGCTTACTTTTCTGGAGCGCAAAAACAAAGATAAAGCTGTATTCTCTCCCGATATTGAAAAGGTGGTTCTTGACTCTGTTTACCGGGGCAGCCACATCAAGCTATCTCCTGTTGATATGGATTTGCTGCAGGAGGAAAGTATAACCTGGATAAAATCGCACCATGTTTGAATTTAGCAATACTTGGGTCTTCTTTCTTTTACCCCTCCCCTTTATCGTATGGTGGGTTCTGCCCCCTATGCGCCGCAGAGCCAACACGCTCATTGCGCCATTTGCCGCTCAGGCTGCTGTGGCCTCAAAGCAAAAACTGAGAAGAAGTGCCTGGATTTCTAAACGAAATGCCTTGCAGTGGATACTGCTCTTTCTCGCCTGGCTCTGCTTGCTGGGAGCTCTGGCTCGTCCACAATTGGTTGGTCAGCCCGAAATGAAAGTAAAAACCGCCCGTAGTTTCCTGGTGGCTGCCGATATTTCATTCAGTATGGCAGCCAGGGACTGGGTCAAGAACGATCAACGGTTCACCCGTTGGGAAGGTGTCAAGGAAGTGATGGGTGAATTCATCAGTCGTCGCGAAGGCGACCGCATGGGGCTGGTCTTCTTTGGAACCAATGCCTATTTACAAACGCCCTTCACCTCTGAACTGGATATCGTAGAATGGTTTTTAGATGAAACAGATGTGGGCATGGCCGGGCAGATGACCAGCATTGGAAAAGCCATAGGCTTTGGTATTCGCTTATTTGAGCAGGACACACTCGATCATAAGGTAATGCTGTTACTCACCGATGGCTCAGATGGCGGCAAAGGTATTACGCCCCTCGATGCAGCCTATATGGCCCAAAAGGATAGCATAAAGATCTATACCCTTGGTATTGGCGACCCCGATGCACCAGGCTCCGACCTGGATGAGGAATCACTTAAGGCCATCAGCGAGATAACAGGTGGTCAGTATTTCAGAGCCATTGATCACGAGAGTCTGTCTGAAGCCTATGAGCTGCTTGACCAGTTGGAACCAATGGAGTTTGAAGAAGAGGAGTACAAACCGGTAACTGAACTGTATTATTATCCAACAGTGGCCTCTATCGTTATTGCCCTCCTGCTATTATTTATCCGCAGTATTATAGCTGCTGTAAAACGAACCTGATATGAGCGAATGGCTGGACATAGATCTTGAATTATTTCACTTTTTAAGGCCTCAGTACATATGGCTGTTCCTGCCTTTAATGGTAATCATACTTATTGTTCTTCTGGGCAATAGTACCAAAAACAAATGGCAGCATATCATAGCGTCCTCACTCCGGCCATATATGATTGCTAAAGGCAGCCGGATGAGCCTTATCGGCCCATTGATCGTCACTTTTATCATTGGCTCTTTAATGATAGTAGCCGCGTCAGGCCCTACATGGAAAATGCGGGAAGTACCCGGTGCCAAAAGCGAAACCATCCTGCTGATTGCCCTCGACCTCTCACCATCAATGCTGGTAGATGATGTGTCGCCCAATCGCCTTGAAAGAGCCAAGTTTAAAATACGCGACCTGCTGGATGCCAACCCGGGCTCCAAAGTAGGCTTAATGGCTTATGCAGGAACTGCCCACCCGGTGGTAACACCCTGCAGGGATTATAAACTGATCAGCTATCAGCTGGAGTCTTTACAGCCCAATGTTATGCCACTGGGAGGCACCAGGCTTGCCAATGCCCTGAATATAGCCGATTCTATATTTTCACGAACAGAAGCGCCGTGTACCTTATTACTGATAAGCGATGAAGTAACAAGCGAGCAAGCCGGCCAGATCAAAACCTTTGTCGCCAATACCAGGCATTCTGTTGAACTCATGCCTATGGCAACGCCACAGGGCGGAAGAATTCCGGGTAAGCGACCGGGTACTTATGCACGGCGAGACGGTCAGTTCGTCATCTCAAAGCTGAATACCCAGGTGCTGTTTGAATTGCAGAAGCATCCGTCTGTCAATGTGAATTCATTAACACTCGATAAGGAAGACGTCAGCCTGATCGCTGAGAAAGTGAGAAAAAACCTGGTGTTTCAGCAAAAGGATGAAGACAGTGAAGAAGACTGGCAGGAAATGGGCTTTGTATTGTTATGGCCTGCCCTTGTCTTATTTGCTTTCTGGTTTCGTAAAGGATGGATGATACAATGGTGCCTGGCCCTGGTCCTCTTATCGTCATGCGATACAACTGTTGAATCATGGGATGATCTGTGGTACACCAAAGATTACCAGGCGCAAAGAGCCTACGACAATACGCAGTACGAACTGGCGGCCGAAGGTTTTGAAGCCATGCAAAACAAAGGAGCCGCCTATTATAAAGCCGGCAACTATGAAGCTGCCATTGAACTATTTAAACAGGACTCATCGGCCACCTCCCTGTACAACCTTGGCTTAGCCTATGCTGCCAGTGGTCAGATCGATATGGCACAGGAAGCCCTTTTACTGGCCAATCAGCTGGATCCATCCAACAGAACCATTAGCGAGGGCTTAAAGCAGAACAGTGAACGTATGCGACAGGTGGACTCACTCAGGTCGGTCAACCCTGATGAAGCCATTGAATTAGAAGATAAGGAAGAACCTAAAGGTGAGCTGAATGAGCGAAGAGCTAAAGGTGAAGATGAAGAGTTAACATCTGACACTGAAGTGGATGAATTACCACAGGAAGGTGATCGTGTAACGGATGAAGTGGAGACTGATATGCGGAAAGCTGAAGAACTGGAGCGTCCCCCGGAAGATTTTCAGCCACAGGCAGGCGAAACGCCTCAAAACATATTATTGAGGGAGATATCTGCTGACCCCTCTGAGTTTCTGCGTCGACGCTTCAAATATCAGTATGAGAAGTATTATTCAAACGAAAAACAGCCAGACGAACCATGGTAAAATTCCTATGCATATCTACGCTGATCATACTGATCACAGACATCAAGGCACAAAACATTGATGCTTTCGCAACTGCCCGCGTCAATACGCGTAAGGTTGTCATTGAGCAGCCTGTAAAGGTGAGTGTCAAGGCCTATTCGTCCACCTGGTTTACCCAGCCCTTGTCATTTGGCAACCTGCAGGTTGAGGGTGCTTATATACAGGCTTTTAAGCGAACTCAAAGCTCCATTGAATACATCAATGGTAAAAAATACGCTGCCCTTGAATTCTATTACGTTGTATTTCCCTATACATCAGGTGAGATAACCTTTCCCGAACTGGCGCTGTCAACCAGCATACCGCCTGAGGGCGATTACAAGGGCCAACCGGTTACCTTGCGTACCAAGGCCATTAGCATAACAGTTGAACCCGCCCCCGAAGATGCTGAGCCTGGCCGCTGGCTGGTGGCCTCTGACGCGCGTGTGAGTAACGAATGGTCACTGAAGCTGAATAAGTTAAAGGTGGGCGACGTTGTTAGCCGTAAAATAACTACCAGGGCAAGCGGCACCTTGCCAACCTTCATTGATGAACCGCTGGTTGAACAGGTTGATTTTGCAAGTATATACACATCTGAGCCTGAATTCATTGATGACAGGGACCATAAAAGCGTCAACGGCCGGCGTATTGATACCTACTCCTACCTGCTTGAAGAGGCCGGGGAATTTACCATTCCCGAACTGGAAATAAGCTGGTGGAACCCATACATGCAACGGTTTTACAAGCGAAAATTACCGGCCTATACACTTACCGTTCAGCCCAATGACGACCTGGCTGAATTGGAGCTGTTAAAGGATTCCCTGCAGGCCCTAAAGCCATCTTTCAATGATGACACGGCTGAAACAGCTGAAGCTGACAGTAAGCCTTATAAAAAATATATAATAGCTGCTCTCATCGGATTGGTATTGCTGTACATGATCATAAAAACAGCTATATACCTTCGTAAGAGAATAATAAAGCAGCGATTACAATATGTGTCCAGTGAGCGCTATTGGTTTAACAGGCTATTGAGGCAAAAGAACCGTCATCGCTTTATTGCGGCAATATATAGCTGGATAGATCATTTGAACCTACTGCCTGGAAAACAGACCTTCAAAGCTATCAGCTCAAAGGACGAAAAACTAAAAGAAGCGCTTCAGGAACTTAATCAATCGGTATACTCATCAAAAGCAAAGAATAAGCAAACGAATATTGCCAGGATAAAAAGCAGGCTTAGACAAAACAGAAAACGATATACATCAAGCAATTCAGATATAAAAGCGGTATCTTTAAACGATCTGAATCCTAAATAAATTAAACGATCAAACCAAATAACACTCTATAATGCAAACATCAACCCGTAACATTACGCTGACCTTTGCAGCTGTCATAGTTATACTGGCGGGGTTTATGGCGGCCAAGTCCATCATTCTGCCAATACTGTTAGCCTTATTCATCAGCATCATCTGTACGCAGCCCATCCTGTGGCTTGAGAAACGTAAGGTGCCGTATACACTTGCCATCGTTATTGTTCTCTCAGGGGTAGCCTGCGTTCTCATTCTGTTCGGAAGTATTATCGGTCGATCTATCTCCAATTTCATGGGCGATCTGCCGCGTTATGAAGCCAACCTGAGGAATATATTTGCAGCCAGCATCGACAGGCTTGATAATATCAGCGGCTTTGACATAGATTCCAATCAACTGGTTGATATGCTTGACCCGGGACGCATTATCAGTTTTACAACCGGTGCCGTGGGTGAATTTGGCCGTATTATGTCAGACTCATTTATCATCCTGCTGATCACCATTTTTATTTTACTTGAAGCCAAATCATTCATTAAGAAAGCGACCATCATCAGGCGACTGCACAAGATATCAATTGATCACCTTGATAAAATTGCTCACAGCATTCGCCATTACCTGTCTCTTAAAACGGTAATCAGTGCCCTGACCGGACTCTTTATCTGGGTATGGCTACTGATACAGGGTGTCGAGTACGCTATTCTTTGGGGTGTTATCGCTTTTCTGCTCAATTATATTCCAAATATCGGTTCCATTATAGCTGCGGTACCAACATCCTTGCTTTCAATGTTACAATTTGGCTGGGGAGGCATGCTATGGACCATATTGGGCTACCTGTTTGTCAATACGGTTATGGGAAATATTGTTGAGCCTAAGATCATTGGCCGGGGACTGGGTCTGTCAACCCTTGTCGTCTTCCTTTCACTTATTATCTGGGGCTTTATCTTCGGACCTGTAGGAATGTTTCTGTCGGTACCGCTGACCATGACCTTCAAAATTATACTTGAAGAACGCGATAAAACAAAATGGATAGCGACCCTTCTGGGCGATGAGCATGAAGCCAAGCAGCTCTTGAAAAAAACAAATGAAGTAGAGGCCATGTAGTTTATTGGTTGATGAGTTTATTAGTTTAGTTGTCGAATCGTCGAACTGCTAAACTGTCAAACTGTTGAAGTGTTGAACTGGGAAACTGTTGAACTGAGAACTGAGAACTCGTCGAACTGATCATCCCGATAGCCCTTGGTAGTCGAATCGTTGAACTGCTAAACTGTCAAACTGTTGAAGTGTTGATTCCGGATAGTTACTTGTGAGTCTATCTATCTGGTTCAAAATTTATTATGTAGTGCATCTCCACATCGAACATCCTCACATTACATCTACTCATATTCGGGCATTGGATATCCCGGTGCATGGAACAGAAGCGCGCGAAGAACAATTGCTGTTGCACCGGATTGATAAGCACTGGGTAACCCGGGGCGTGTAATCCGTGGTCAAAAGGAAGAAAATCGTGGTTTCAAAGGAAGTATAGTATTGTACAAACCAATGATTTAAATAAATAAAAAAGGATGAACCACGAATTACACGAATTGTGCAATCGCTTCGCGATTACTATGGCGCAGCCATAATCCGTTAACCCCTAATAGCTATTGGGTGATAGACATTTGGGTGTGGTTTTAATTTGAAGCTGTAAATCAATTAATCAGTTCGACAGTTTATCAGTTCGACCAATAAACTCATCAATATAATTTATACACAATCGGGCATTGGATATCCCGGTGCATGGAACAGAAGCGCGCGAAGAACAATTGTGGTTGCACCGGTTTGATGGGCACTGGGTAACCCGGGGCGTCCCTGCGCTTTGCCTTTTAGTGTTCGAAAAGAAGTTTTATAAACGTATAGATCTATGCATCATGTAAATCAGCTCTCCTCCTTACAAAAAGGCTGTATGTTTGTAATAAGAAACACATAAGCCTCTATTGTGTCGT
>NZ_JBNGPA010000063.1:0-12315 GCF_050589845.1 Carboxylicivirga agarovorans
CAAAAGTTTCTAAAACCACCTCCCGGTTCGTACCTCACCGGACTCCTCCTTTTTGTAAGGAGGAGAGCTGATTTACATGATGCATAGATCTATACGTTTATAAAACTTCTTTTCGAACACTAAAAGGTAAAGCGCAGCGACACCCTGGGATGACATCATCCCCATCAACCCGCATCAGCCTTCATTCCTGCCGGCCCACAACCACCTCAAGTGCGCCCTGAAGCCTTCTCGCCACCCTTGGCCCGGACTATTGCTCAGGCAAGCGCACTATTTATTTACAGCTTTTAATATTTTATCCACAAATTTGCACAAAATGTATTCCTGCGGAATGGATTTACAGCTTGTAATCAATAACCTCGGAATCATAAAGATCGGAATAATTAAGAATTGAGTATTCTTAATTATTTCAGCAATAGACATCAATTACACGGATTATTTCTTTGGAATTGATAACCAAGCTGTAAATAACGGGCTGAAGGCCCACATCATCAAAGCCTGGGGTAAAGCGTAGCGACGGCCCAGGTTAGGTAATGGGAATCAACCCGCTGCAACGGGGAATATGTTAATGCAGGAATTTGTTTGCAGCGGAATATCCACTAAATACAGTTTAAACACCCATCGGATGACTAATATGTATCGCATTTAGCCACTCCTTGAGTTAAAAACGTTTCTTAGCTTTTCACAAATACAAAATTACTTTCATCAAGCTCATTCTCACCATTATAACGGTAGGCGGCCAGTCGCCCTGTACCTGTAACACAGGCATCAACGCAGCAAACATTATGTGTGGGGATCATTGGTCCGCGGCCCATGCAGTAATGCCCGATAAAGACCAGTGGAGCTGATTTCGGGTATATTTTATAATCCGCTATTATTTCTGATGGAATCGTATAGTCTGGTAACAAAAACTTATTACCATAGCTTAGCTTTTTAAAGGTTTTACCCTTTGGTTTCGTCCACCATTTAATCCTGAAGTTCTCACGCTTGATATTTTGTGCATCTCTGATATGAAGATCTTTGGGCATGTTAAACTCAATGCCTTTTAATGTCTCAATAAATGCCCGACTATTTTCGGGGGTGGTTTCAGCAATAAGGCCTCTCAAGGTTTTTCTCTTGAGCTTACCATCGGTATATAACTTCGATATTTTATCAATATGCTCATCATTCCAATAAGCATGAACCACACGTATACCATTTAGTTCCAGATATAGAGGAAGTGTTCTGAGCCACTTAATATCACGTTTTAAGGCGCTTGAATTACCCTTGTATTCAAGTGCAAATTTGTAAAGCAGTTTGCAATTGTTATTGCCGGGAATACGTATTGGTTGTCCTTCATCATCCTTTGTAAAATAGAGGATGGCATTTACTTCATGATTACCAAGTATGGCCAGCCCGGTCCCTGCATTTACCATATCACGAATTAAATGTATAACACTTCTGCTGTTCGGTCCCCGATTAATATAGTCTCCGACAAAGACCGCTGTTCTGTAGCTATGAGACCATACACCATTGACCATGGTATAGCCCAGTTTAAGTAATAATTTTTGCAATAAAACGAGTTGGCCATGCACATCACCAATTATGTCGTAAAAATGTTCATCTTGGTGTGCTCTGTTTAAATTAACGGTCATTCTAAGCCTATTTTCGTTACATTTGGTTTGATGCTTTAAAAATATAATTTTTGAGCATTGCATCCATTTATAATTGATAAAAGTAAAGGAATAAAATGAGCTCACGCAGAGAATTTCTGAAGAAAACAGGTTTGGCGACCATTGGTGTCGCAGCCACAGCTGCAGCCTGCCAAACGGAGAATAAAAAACATATAAGTCAAACAACAACGCGTCCATTGGCCATCTCAACTTGGAAAAATGGCATGCAGGCCAATGAAGCGGGATGGAAGGTACTAAATTCTGGTGGTCGTGCTTTAGATGCCGTTGAACAGGGAGTAAAGGTTGTAGAAGCAGATCCAAACGATATGAGTGTTGGGTATGGTGGTCGTCCCGACAGAGATGGTATTGTAACCCTTGATGCCTGTATTATGGATGAGACTGGTAATGCAGGCTCAGTTTGTGCACTGGAGAATATTAAGCACCCTATTTCGGTGGCGCGGCGTGTAATGGAAAAAACACCACATGTTATGCTGGCAGGTGCCGGAGCGCTGCAATTTGCCAAAGAAGAGGGATTTGTTGAAGAGAATATCCTAACCGATAAAGCCAGGGAACAATGGCTTGAATGGCGTAAAACATCGGAATATAAACCTTTGATCAATATTGAAAACCACGACACTATTGGCATGCTGGCACTCGATCAGAAAGGGGATATTTCAGGAGCTTGTACAACAAGTGGATTGGCTTACAAAATGCATGGTCGGGTAGGAGACAGTCCTATTATTGGCGCGGGTATGTATTGCGATAACGAAATAGGCGGTGCTGTAGCAACAGGCATGGGCGAGTTGGTTATGAAAACACTGGGGTCATTCCTGGTGGTTGAATTAATGAACCAGGGTTTGAGTCCGCAACAGGCCGTTGAAGAAGCTATTGGTCGAATTGTTAAAAAGATTCCGGGCTACCAGGATTTCCAGATCGGATACCTGGCCATTAACAAAGCTGGTGAAGTAGGTGCCTACAGTCTTCATAAAGGGTTTAATTACGCGCTTTATGCCAATGATAATAACCAGTTGATTGATTCGGATTATTATTTGAAATGATGCTTAGGTGTGAATCGTCGAATTGTGGAGTTGATTAACTGTCGGATTAATTATTTCACCAATACACATCAATTACACTGATTATTCCTTCGGAATTGATTACCAAGCTGTAAATAACGGGCTGGAGGCCCACCGCCGATAGCTATCGGGGATGAATAGCCTGGGGTAAAGCGCAGCGAAACCCCAGCTTACTGTCATGTCAATATCATAACACTCAATGCATTTAATTACGCAATATTTCACAGAAACTATTAACTTGATAGGCTCAATTGAAGACTATGCTTAAAAGGATTAAATGGGGTATTATTGGTTGCGGAAATGTAACTGAGGTCAAGAGCGGTCCTGCCTTTAATAAAGTAGAAGGCAGCAGCTTGCAAATTGTCATGCGAAGAGATGCTAAAAAAGCAGAATCATATGCCGGTCGCCATGATGTGCCGCAATGGACAAAGTATGCTGACGAAGTCATTAACCATCCGGAGGTCAATGCTATATACATCGCAACGCCCCCTGGTTCTCACGCCGATTATGCCATTAGCGCTATGAAAGCCGGAAAAGCCGTTTATGTTGAAAAACCAATGGCTGCAACCTATGAACAGGCGCAACAAATGTTACAGGTGAGTCAGGAAACAGGCGTTCCATTATTCGTGGCATACTACCGACGCACCTTACCTGGTTTTTTGAAGGTGAAAGAACTGATTGATGATGGTGTGATTGGCCAAACACTCTATGTTAATATGCGCCTGATACGTCCGGCAAGGTCATATGAGATAAATGATGTGGATAATATCTGGCGTCTGCAACCTGAGCATTCAGGAGGTGGCATATTCTATGATCTGGCTTCTCATCAGCTCGATTTTCTTGACTACCTGTTTGGCCCTATTAAATCAGTATTTGGTGTTGCAGCTAACCGTGGTGGCTATTATGATGTGGAAGATACGGTCAGTGCTTCCATGCAGTTTGATACCGGGGTGGTTGGTAATGGTATCTGGTCGTTTGTGACCAATAAAGATGCTGAAGAAGATATTATTGAAGTGGTGGGTACCAAAGGGAAGGTACAACTCACCAGCTTCAAGCATGAACCGGTTGCTCTTTATAAGGATGGAGATGTCATTGAGTTCCCATATCTTAATCCTGAAAATATCCAATACAACCTGATCAAGCAGGTGGTTGAATCTCTGCAGGGGATCGGTGAATGTGTGAGTATGGCCAATAGCGCCATCAGAACCAATAAAGTAATGCATAAGATTGTGAAGGATTTTTATGAGTAGGGTGGTTTGGGTATTGTTTTAGCCCCCTTGGCCCGGACTATTGCTCAGGCCAACGCACTTTTTATTTACAGCTTTTAATATTTTATCCACAAATTTGCACAAATTGTATTCCTTCGGAATGGATTTACAGCTTTTAATCAATAACCTCGGAATCATAAAGATCGGAATAATTAAGATCGGAATAATTAAGAATTGAGTATTCTTAATTATTTCAGCAATAAACACAAATTATTCCTTCGGAATTGATTACCAAGCTGTAAATAACGGGCTGAAGGCCCACATCATCATAACCTGGGGTAAAGCGCAGCGACACCCCAGGACTAGTCATCCCCATCAACCCGCTGCAACCGCGAATATGTTAATGCCGGAATTAGTTTGCAGCGGAATAGGTAGTTGTATGTAAAGGAATATACTATCAACAGCAGCGTGATAGTTCACAGCTGGCAGGGGTTTCTTTACAAACAAAGCGGTAAACCGAGCGGCAATCCGTCTCTTAGAATACACTTAATACTCCATGAAAGTGATCTCCATCCCCGTAACTTCGCTACGCTACTTCCCCTTTAGCTCAGGCTCAAAGGAAAGAGTGGTGTTTGGGGATATTTCGTTGCATACAAGCTATATTCAGGGCGATAATCAACACCATATAGTACAAAAAAAGGGCGTCAACTGACGCCCTTTATAATATATTAAAAGCAGTAGTTACTTAACCACTTGCATAACAGAGTTGAAAATATCTTTGTTTTCTTCAATCTTGGCATCACTACCATATACACAATAGATATCCTTTGCTAACACATCTTCAACCATCTTATTCATGTTCTTGATGTCATCAGAAGTCGTGGCTAATATAGCGGCACGCTCAGACTGAAGCTCCTCAAGCGATGTTTTCCTGAAATAACGGGCGAAGGCAGTATTACCTTTTTGTGAAACAGTCTTGGGACCATCTAAACGAGCGATAGTACCAATAATAAAGCGAGTCATCTCCGTAGAGTCAGCGTTAAACTCATTCAGGAAGTTTGGTGTACCATCATAGTTTTCAAGTGTCTCTGTTAAATTAGGATCGCGGTATGATGCAAAATACACATTACCTGTCGATGAAAATCCACTGAATCCACCGTAAGCACCACCAATCACGCGAATTTGAGTCTGCAGGTAATCACGTGATAGGATCTGATTCAATACACGCATCTTACCATTGTAATCATAACCCAATTCTTTGAAGTTATAACCCTGAACAACAAACTGAACCTTAGATGTTGACATCAAACCTTCATTCTTTGGCTGTGGCTCGAACGACCATGTTGCTTTTGTAACAGGAGCATCCTGTAACTTAGCTGTAAAGTTATTCAAACCGGCTGTATAGGCAGGATAATTAGCTTCAGAACAAGTCACTGCAGCAGTCAGGTTATTACGATTAAATATTAGCTCAGCAGTTTTTTGTAGATTGGCAATCACCTCCGCTTTGTTGGCATCCCAATTGTCAGTTAACTCAGTGATGAAGTTGTAGTAATCCAAACCATCAATCTCTTCGTTAAACATGCCTGCAGGCGAATAATACGAGCCTAAGCGTGTTAAAGCAACACCAATACCATTGTTCTTGATGTACGACTCTGTTCTGGCCTGGTGACGGGTCAATAGTGATTTTAAACGCTCTTCATCGTCATATTTAGTCGTGGTCAGAATTTCAGTAATCAGTTCAAACATCTTTTCACTCTTGGCTTCAGTCGCTTTAGCTGTCACGCTTAACTTAGGAGCCATCTTATGAATGTCGTTCTCCTCTAAATATGAGCTAACACCTGTCCAGAAACCACCGGTGTGAATGTTAAGCTGGTTATCCAACTCCCCATAAGTATAACTTGCCGTGTTTAATTTACCCAATAAAGCAGTTTGTAACTGAGCATAAGGAATCAAATCCTGTGGCAATACCGATAGATCAAAATACAGCTTGTTATACAGAATATTACTGCTGAATTCGTTAAAGTGCAGAACAGGAACCTCATTGGATGCCTTTTCTTCAATCGAGTACCACTCCACTTCAGGAGAGATATCGGCCAGTGTTAACATTGGAATGGTAGCCAATGCTTCAGGAGAATCTTCTTCTTTCTGATAAGCGATCAGTGCCTTGGTATCAGCAACCAGTTTTTCTTTCTCTTCAACACTTAAAGAAGCCTTGTAAGCTTTCAATTCTTCATTGGTCTGCTCGTCCAGCTTAGCCTGCAAGCCCGGCTCAGGTTTCAAAGTAATTAGTAATGAGTGCGGGTTATCCAAAATATGCTTCTGACAAAGTTCCTCAAGCATATTGCTTGTCAATGCTTCTTTCACCTTAGCTAAAGGTGCTTCGTACTCTAATCCTAAGAATGGATCTTCGGCGAAGAACCAACCCTGGTAATTTGAGAAAGCAATCATAATACCTTTCTGAGGCGTATCACCTTCACGCATTCTGAATTCCATGCGGTTGATAATACCTTCAACGGTTTCCTTATCAAAACCTTCGGCAATCACTTTGTTGATGGCATCGAATACCACTTCTTTGAAACGAGCCTGATCTTCAGGATTAGCATTTTTAACCTGGATCTCAAGGATGTTCTGCATTGATTCAGAGAAATAACAGCTGACGTCTTTACCAATACCAGCTTCCTGAAGAGCAAGACGTACTGGTGCTGATTCATGACCAACCAATGCTTCGGTTATCACATTAAAAGCCATACACAGATCAACATCGGTACTTTCACCAATAACGAAATTAAGGCTTATATACGACTTATCTTTTGTATCAGCCCCTGCAGGCACAGGATATGTTTTTTCAGCTACTTTCATAGCATCAAAAGGCTTCTGCTTAGGTATTATCACCTTTTTATCCGACTTGTCATAGTTCACCAGGTAGTTATCGTTGATAAAAGCCATTTCTTTATCCAAATCGGCATTACCGTACAATAAAATGTATGAGTTTGACGGGTGATAGAACTTCTTATGGAAGTTAACAAAGTACTCATATGTCAGCTTAGGGATCTCAGTCGGGTAACCGCCCGAGGAAACACCATAAGTGTTATCGGGGAATAAGATTTTACTGGCCTGGTAATCCAGTTCGCGCGATGGAGAAGAGTATGCGCCCTTCATTTCGTTATATACAACACCTTTGTATACCACTTCACCATTCACATCATCCATTTCGTGGTGCCAGCCTTCCTGCTGAAGGATGCGTGGATCATCGTAAATGCTGGTATTAAATACAGCATCAAGGTACACATGCATCAGGTTGAAATAATCTTTGTCATTCATACTGGCAACCGGATAAGTTGTAATGTCTGAACCGGTCATGGCATTTAAGAACGTGTTTAATGAACCCTTTGTTAATACATCAAAAGGACTCTTAACTGGGAAATTTTTCGAACCATTCAATACAGAGTGCTCCAATATGTGAGGCGTACCGTAATCATGTTCCGGTGCTGTTTTAAATGCGATGTTAAACAGCTTGTTAGGGTCATCGGCTGCAACCTTGAACAGGCGCGCTCCACTTTTTTCGTGGATAAAATACAGACACTCGGCGTTCACCTCGTTCACGAAGCGTTTCTCAACCAATTTAAAGCCATTATATACCTGATCAACCTGGTATTTGCTACCTTGCTGAATACAGGCTCCCAGGCCCAGCAGAATGGTTAAGATTAAAGGAATGAATGTTTTTTTCATGAGTTGTGATTTATTAACTACCGTATCACAGTTGAGGGATTTGGGTAGTGCGGTTAATAATTAAGTTAACTAAGATAGTAATTTATATACAAGTAGTTGTGGATTTGTAAAAAAACTTAGTTGAAGATTATGTTTATTTGGAGAATAGGATGTGTGGTGATTTGTGGGGTGATTTACAGCTTTTAATATTTTATCCACAAATTTGCACAAATTGTATTCCTGCGGAATGGATTTACAGCTTTAATTGTTACCACGGATTGCACTAATTACACGAATTAATTCCTGCGGAATTTTTTATGATTTCACCAACACACATCAATTACACGAATTATTCCTTTGGAATTGATTACAAGCTGTAAATAACGGGCTGAAGGCCCACCCCCGATAGCTATCGGGGATGAATAACCTGGGGTAAAGCGCAGCGACACCCCAGGTTAGGTAATGGGAATCCACCCGCTGCAACCGCGAATATGTTAATGTGGGAATTAGTTTGCAGCGGAACAGGTAGTTGTATGGTTAAGGGGATACGATGTTGATTTACAGCTTTTAATATTTTATCCACAAATTCCACAAATTGTATTCCTGCGCAATTCTTAATTATTCCACCAATACACATCAATTACACGAATTATTCCTTCGGAATAGTTTGCCAAGCTGTAAATAACGGGCTGAAGGCCCACCCCCGATAGCTATCGGGGATGAATAACCTGGGGTAAAGCGCAGCGACACCCCAGGTTAGGTAATGGGAATCAACCCGCTGCAACCCCGAATATGTTAATGCAGGAATTTATTTGCAGCGGAACAGGAAGTTGTTTATAAAGTGCTATTCTATTATAAACAAAGGAATATTCCGGATTGTAAATTTTCCGATAACAATTCACCACCATTGTTAGTCACGCGCTGGATAAGGCACAATAAATTCATTTACCACCAATTGTATGATAATCACATGTACAAAAAAAACTCTGGTTGTAATGGTTCTGTGCAGGATAAACAGGGAAGTGCAGGTATTGAAGTAATGCTTATTCCAGCTCACCATTGCTGTATCGGCGCACATAACTGTAGATGGTTTCAAAATCAATGCGTTTATCGCATTTGGTATGCTTGACAAATACAAGGTCGTAAAAGTAACGGGTCACTTCCTTCAGGTTACGGGAGTTATTGACTTCCAGCTGATGGCGTTGCGTCAAAAGGTAGATGTAGCGTGCAAATTCCATGGGTGTACCATCGTAACGGGCATAATGACTGCATACCCTCGAACATTTTCTGTTTCTCAGCTTCTTTTTAAGGTATTTAATCAGGTGATCAAAGAATTGAGTCGGTGGGGCGTGTTTATAATTGGCATTCATCAGCTTGTAATGCGTGAAATTTTGCTTCCAGAACAATAGCTCATCTTCCATTGAAACAGACTCACACAAATGACTGTCAAGCCAATGGCTGTATTGATCTATGCTAAAGGATTTAGCATCACTAAGCGACACCGACAAAGAAAGCAGCATCCTGAACGACAACCAGTTTTCCCTCTCATTATATTCAGTAATGGCATTAAGCATCTGCCTCATACAACGGATGCATGCCATCTCTTCCTGGTGATTATTGGGTGGTCGGGTTAACCGTGCAATACATGGCTTGATTACGCTAATGGCATCTGCATTATGCAGCTTAGTGGCAGCATCCGCCACTTGATCGTATAGGCAGAGATACTCAATATCATCGGGCACAAAAATGACCCTTAACCATTGCATGGCATCGAGGTAGGGCTTTAACAGGTTTTCAAACCTTCTCCCTTGTAGTTCGATAGAAGGCAGCAGACTTACTTTGGACGGTCGGCTCTTCTCTGTATCGTAACTTTGAAAATAAGAGCATGCAGTGCGCAACAGGCTGCATATCATCATATAGAAAAGCAGATCTTCGGTAAAGGTATCGCAGGCCTGACTGTTTTTCGGTGGTAAATAATTCCAGGGTGTTTCCTCCAGTTGCTCTTTAATATTCAACAGGTTGTTTAAATTAGCATGTACCTGCTTCCAGCTTATGTTACCACTCTGTAATTGTTTCAGCCAGTTCAGTAATTCATTTTCACACTCACTATGTAGATAAGCAATATTTATGGTCCTGTCGGTTTGCAGTTCTTTCCATTGGCTGGCCTTATGCAACAGGATATACTGGTTGTATTGATGCAATTTAGAAAGCATAGCTTCATGTTAGAGGTTACAGGTTGTTTTAACTATTAAGATTGTAAAAAATTCACTTATTGACAAATGAAAAAATCGTTTTTTAAACCCCACTGCATCACTTTTAAATCAAGCGATTGCAGTGGGGTGGATTATGGATTGATCAGGGGCGGAAACCTATCTGTTACCTTAACCAGGCTGTGCTTTTTCCATGTACTGATCTCTCACGTCACCACAACCTAGGGAATCGTTACAAAACCAAGGTATTTGCTGTTGTTCACACCACTATTGTCCTCATGGTAGAAAGCCAGGTAGCAATGGATTTTAGTGCCCGAAGGACCGTCGGGCACTGCAAGGACACCGCCATTATTACTGCGACGAAATTCGCGCACCGAATAACTCGGATACAGGCCTTCACCAATACCCAGCATGATGGCATAGTTGTTATCATAGCGCTCCTCATCCTGCGTAATAGCTTGCCAGTCAAAAGTTATCTCATCGTCTTCAATGCTGACGGATTCCTTTTTTGCTGTTTCAAGCGAGCCCTTGGCAATCTGCAGCTTACTGTAGTTAATGCTCAAATCAGGATCCTCGCCTTCAACCACATGCGTTATGACCTGCTGCATTGCCGCATTAATCGGCAATTTGCGATCATTTTGGTTGCGATAACCAATGGTCACCACCGGGTAAAGCGGGTGCAGAAAATCCATGGCAAAGGCAAATTTGGCCCTTTGAAGCAATTGCTTCTCCGATGCCTTTTTATTACTGCGATCAGACAAGGAGCGCATGTAATTAATGCCTCGCCAGGTACTGCCAATAACATTGCCGACCTTACCTGTAAAGCCTCCTAGTATTCCTTTTTTGTATTGTCCCATTGTTACTTGTTTTTAAGGGTTTGACTTAAATTATTTTTATCTGCACCCCGACTGTTCGAGTCGCTTGCAGACTGGTCTTTGGGTGATGATCTGTCTTTGTTTTTCCTGAATATGCGCGTCAGGAAGGTTGACAACAGACCTGCCACCAGGGTGATAAGGGCCTTTAAGGCCAGGGTCTCCGGATCTGAATCAGTTGGCAACAGTTGCTCGCTGTTGGTGACCTCAAGAAGGCCCAGCGTGCCGGCTGATGCTATCAGAAAACTTCTTAACTCATTCATTACTTCCGTTTTAAGTGTGGGGGATGCCTGTATCAGGAGCATCCAATCGATTATCCGGCCGGGATACATTCACAAACATACTGCACCAAACAGCCCTCTGCAATGACAGTGCATGCATTGTAATTTGACAAAAGTGCTATGTGTCTGTAAAAGGGACTATTAACGCTTTGTACTTAACAATAATCACCAGTTAACTAGTATGCAAACGTTAGAGAAAAGGGCATTTTTACGCGAAAAACCACTTTTTTGTACCTTTTTTAGTCGTTTTCACCCTTTTTGAAGGCCATTTTGAGACATTTTTGGGTCATAATGCATGCTTCTTTGGTTTTTCTTCGGTAATTGTTCGGTAATTCATTGACTACGCGCGTAGCCGAACAAATACCGAACAGTTACCGAAGCGCCTCCGATTAAATACCGAAGGATTTACGACCTTGTTACGAAGTGGAGTGGAAGTAAGGGCGAATAAAATGGAAGTAGTCTAAGGTATGAATAGGGTAATAAATTATTGCCATGATGTAAATAACAGGTTGAAGGCCCACCCCCGATAGCTATCGGGGATGAATAGCCTGGGGTAAAGCGCAGCCACACCCTGGGTTAATTTATGCTAACCAGACTTCATGTGACGTTGTCCCAAACCCTACTTTCTTTTTGCCATTGCCGCAAAAAGAAAGGAAAAAAGTCTAGAGCAATAGAACCCTTCAGCCCGCATCAGCCTTCATTCCTGCCGGCCCACAACCACCTCAAGTGCGCCCTGAAGCCTTCTCGCCACCCTTGGCCCGGACTATTGCTCAGGCCAGCGCACTTTTTATTTACAGCTTTTAATATTATATCCACAAATTCCACAAATTGTATTCCTTCGGAATATTTAACTTTTTTAACCACGCCCCGAATTCTATCTGGGTACACGAATTAATCCTCCGTAATATTTTACCAAGCTGTAAATAACGGGCTGAAGGCCCAAATCATCATAGCCTGGGGTAAAGCGTAGCGACACCCCAGGTTAGGTAATGGGAATCAACCCGCTGCAACCCCGAATATGTTAATGTGGGAATTTGTTTGCAGCGGAATAGGTAGTTGTATGGTTAAAGGATAGGATGTTGATTTACGGCTTTTAATATTTGACCCACGCCCCGATATCTATCCGGGTAAAGCGCAGCGACACCCTGGATAAGTGATGCCAATCAGATCGTATGGGACTTTGTCCACGAGTGTTCGAAAAGATTCAAACATTCACATATATAGTGTTTTGCAAGCTGTAAATCAGCTCTCCTCCTGGCAAGGAGGAGTACCTCGACGAAGGAGAGGGGAGGTGGTTTTAAGTCTTTTTTA
>NZ_JBNGPA010000064.1:0-10052 GCF_050589845.1 Carboxylicivirga agarovorans
TTTAAGGTAATTCCAAAGTTCACATTCCGCTGGAGTTGCTCTGTTTCTCAATAGTTTTCTCCTATAAATCATTTCTGGCCGGTTACTTTTCATATCTTTCTTATATTGTTGAAAACTAATTTGTAAAGAAGACTTAAAACCACCTCCCCTCTCCTTCGTCGAGGTACTCCTCCTTGCCAGGAGGAGAGCTGATTTACAGCTTGCAAAACACTATATATGTGAATGTTTGAATCTTTTCGAACACTCGTGGGTAAAGCGCAGCGACGTCCCGGCTTACCTAACGCCCATCAATCCGGTGCAATATCGATTGTTCTTCAATGCCATTGTGTTACATGCACCGGCACAGCAAATGCTCGATTGTGTAAGATCTCACCGGATGACTACAGGTGTTAAGCGCTTATCATCCGATTAGTTAATTCTAATATTTCCAAAATGTAATTGTAAGAATAGGGGGGGTGTAATATTATAAAATGTAAATAATTTAAACGAACTATAAATAAATAGGGGTGTAAAATAAAAATAAGGTAATAATTTGGAATTACACCCCTCATTTATATATTTGCATTCAGAAAAACTGATAAATGTCATAAAAAACAGTTTCGGGAGAGCAGCGCAACAAATTTCCGGGGAATCATTATTGTATTTTTCATCCTGAATGATAATGCTGATCTGTTTCGGGATCTACCATTTGTAAAAATGGATATGGCAGGCAATCATTAACCTTTATCACATTATCATGAAACGAACAAATAAATGAATCTATCTGGCTTGAAGCACAAGAAGATGATGAAGTTTATTTGGGAGTTCCATCTGAAACATGAAAAAAAGTAAACAGATGAAATTGAATTTAAAGTTGAAAAAAAGAATGCTGGCAACCCTTGGTATAATTATGGGGCTTGGCGGTTTGATGGAGTTGAGTGCTCAACCTGGTGTTGACTCGGGAGCCACTGCATGGATGATTACTTCTACGGCACTGGTATTGCTTATGGTGCCTGGTTTGGCTATGTTTTATGGCGGGCTGGTACGTTCGAAAAATGTACTGGGAACCATGATGCATAGTTTTGCGGCAATGGGGGTGATGAGCGTGCTGTGGGTAACTGTTAGTTATAGCATGTGTTTCGGTCCGGGAGTACTTGGGGGCTGGTTTGGCTGGAACCCCGACTACGTTTTTTTAAGAGGTATTGATGAAACAGTAATGGAAGGTGGCGTACCTGAGTATGTATTTTCAATGTTTCAGGGAAAATTTGCCATTATCACCCCGGCGCTGATAGCGGGAGCTTTTGCTGAGCGTGTCAAATTCAGGGGTTACCTGGTGTTTATTACGCTTTGGGGATTGTTGGTGTATAACCCATTGTGTCACTGGGTGTGGGCCGAAGATGGATTCTTATTCAATATGGGTGCCGATGGTGCAATTGATTTTGCAGGAGGTACTGTAGTGCATATATCAGCTGGTATCAGTGGTTTGGTAGCAGCCATCTATTTGGGTGCGCGCCGGGGGTATCCGCATCGTCAAATGAAACCCAATAACCTGGTAATGGTGATGATGGGCGCTGGCTTACTGTGGGTAGGTTGGTTTGGCTTTAACGCCGGAAGTAGTGTTTCGAGTGGATTAAGTACTGCACAGGCATTGACAGCTACACAGGTGGCAGCAGCAGCAGGTGCCTTAACATGGATTCTAATTGAAGGCTTCCATCAGGGTAAAATGACTGCCTTAGGTTTTGCATCTGGTATATTATCCGGTCTGGTAGCGGTAACACCGGCTGCTGGCGTAGTTCAGCCTTTAGGGGCCATGATATTGGGAGCTCTTGCAACCGTTATTTGTTACTTAATGCTGATCGTTAAAGATAAAATGGGTTACGATGATTCATTGGATGCCTTTGGTATTCATGGAGTAGGTGGAATTGTTGGTGCAATTGCCTTAACTTTCTTTATCCGTGACAGCTGGATGGCCAATGCGGCTGAAGCTGCTGGCGGTACATGGACCATATGGCAGCAACTGGGTGTTCAGGTGGCTGCAGTAGCTATCGCAATTGCTTACTCTGTGGTGCTGACTATTATTATTTTAGTTGTTGTTGAGAAACTGTTCGGACTAAAATCTACACCTGAAGAAGAAATGCAGGGGCTGGATCATGCATATCACGGTGAGCGAGGATATGGAATGCTGAACCCTAATTAATCTTTGCATATAACAATTATTGTATGAAACGAACATGTAAATTAGTTCATCCAAAAGGACAGACAGGGAGGAACAGTAAATTTTTATATGTAAGTTCCATTAGACCATTGAAAATAAATATAGACATATGAAATTAATAACAGCTATTATACGTTCATATCAGCTCGATCAGGTTCGCGAAAGCCTTATAGCAGCAGGTATTACCCGAATTACAGTTAGTCGTGTTTCAGGTCATGGTGCTCAAAAGCGCGAAGAAGTGTACCGTGGTAAAAAAGTCATACCGGCACTAATACCTAAAATGCGGGTGGAGATCGCCGTTAATGAAGAATTTGTGGATACCACTGTTGATGCCATCATATCAGGGGCTAAATCCGTTAGCCAGGTTGAAGGCGAGATAGGTGATGGGAAGATTTTTATAACGCCATTGGAAGAGTGTATTCGTATCCGTACCGGTGAAAAAGGAGGTACTGCGATTTAATATTATTACAGGGGTTTTTCTAAGAACCTCAAACTCCAAATCTATCAAAGCGAAACCCTCCTGATTCAGGAGGGTTTTTTATTTAATTCTAATCTGTATCTTTAAGGTTTATAACCTAATTAAATACTGAGAATGGGATTATTCGATAAGTTAAGAGGTGAATTTATTGATATTATTGAGTGGCTCGATGACTCTAACGATACGATAGTTTACCGTTTTGAAAGGTATCAGAACGAAATTAAAAATGGGGCTAAGCTAACTGTTCGCGAAGGACAGGTTGCCGTTTTTATTAATGAAGGACAGATTGCAGATGTTTTTCAGCCTGGCATGTATACACTAAATACTCAGAACCTGCCGATTTTATCGACCTTGCAAGGGTGGAAGCATGGTTTTAACAGCCCTTTTAAAGCTGAAGTTTATTTTGTAAGTACACGCAGCCTGACGGCTCAGAAATGGGGTACAAAGAATCCGATTACCTTAAGTGATCAGCGATTCGGTATGTTGGAGATACGTGCCTTTGGAACATATGTGATCAAAGTGAGCGATGCTCCTTTATTTATCAAAGAAATAGTTGGCACTGACGGGCACTTTACAACTGATGAAATTGCTGATCAGCTTAAAAGTATGATCGTTACCCGTTTTACTGATGCAGCTGGTGAGGCCGGTTTTCCAATTGAAGCTTTTGCCGGTAATATCAACGAATTGTCGGATTATGTATTGACCGTTATTGCTCCCGAATTTGCACAATACGGCCTTGAACTGCCCAAGTTTCTGGTGGAGAATGTATCAATGCCAGAGGAAATTAAAAAAGAGATATTTGAATTAAGCCGATTAAATGCCATAGATCTGAACAAGCTGGCTCAGATGAAAGCGGCAAAAGCCATGGAAGCGGCAGCCAATAATCCAAGCGGAACGGCAGGTGCCGGCATGGGCATGGGTATGGGATTTGCCATGGCCAACCAGATGGGGCAAACTTTTGCAGCCGGTCAGCAGCAACAACAACAATCGGCTCCATCGACACCTCCTCCGGTGCCGCCGGCATTAACGTATTTTGTTGTTGTCAATGGGCAGCAGGCGGGTCCCTACGATATGGCTGCATTAAAGCAGATGGCTCTTCAAAATCAACTCAGTCGCGAGACCCTGGTATGGCGCGATGGTATGGCTAACTGGGGTGCAGCAGGCGAGCAGGCTGAATTAAAATCCTTATTTGGAAGTGTTCCACCACCTATACCCGGACAATAAAATGGAAAGCGATAATATAGAACAACAAGAATTGGAGGTCGGTACCTTTGCATGCTCATCATGCGGAGCCGACCTGAAATATAAGCCGGGTACACAACATCTCAACTGTGAGTATTGTGGGGCTGAAAATGAGATACCGCAAATGGATGTGGATATCGAAGAGTTGGATTTTCATCAGTACCTGGCTCAAAAATCGGAATCAGAAGAATCGATCACAGCAAAATTTATCAGGTGTGATAGCTGTGGAGCCTCTGCAACCCTTGAAGAGAACGTGACGGCGACCAACTGCGCCTATTGCGCTTCTCCGCTGGTGCTCGATCACGTGACGGAAGAAAAGGTCATTCAGCCAAAGTCATTACTCCCTTTTACGCTCAGCAAGGGAGATGCAAAAGACCAGTTTAAAAAATGGGTGAATCGCCTTTGGTTTGCACCAAATGACTTAAAGAAAGCCACCCTGAATTTTGACCATTTCAAAGGTGTTTATATTCCATACTGGACTTACGATACTGATACCTACTCGAGGTATGTTGGGCAAAGAGGCGATTACTATTACGTGACTGAATCATACACAACAACAGAGAATGGGAAGTCAGTAACGAAGACACGCCAGGTCAGAAGAACACGTTGGAGTCATGCATCGGGGCAAGTACACCGGTTTTTTGATGATATACTGACTGTGGCCACTCGTTCTCTTCCCCGGAAATACATTTATAAACTTGAGCCCTGGGATTTGGAAAACCTGGTGCCTTTTGACCCTGGTTATATTAGTGGCTTTATCGCCGAAAAATACCAGATAGATCTTGAAGAGGGATTCGAGGTTGCCAAAAATATTGCTGAGCCTGAGATACGTCGTTTGGTGCGACGTGATATTGGTGGTGATGAACAACGAATCATATCCCTCAATACAAATTATAAGGACATTACCTTTAAACACCTGTTGTTACCTGTTTTTGTTTGCGCATACGTTTTTAAAGGTAAGCTATACCAGTTTTTAGTTAATGGCCGAACGGGGGAGGTGCAGGGACAGCGACCGTATTCATGGGTGAAAATTACTTTAACAGTTGTTGGAGTATTGCTGGCCATAGCAGCTATCGTATTGGCTTATCAGTACTACCAAAGTCAGGGAGCACCTGGCTATTAAGTGCTATTGGTGAATGTACAGGACTGTCTAAAACAAACAAACGATTTCTCGTAAAGAATTCAAAATAGTAACGCGAAAAGGCCGCAAAGTATCGAATTAATATTCTATACTCTGCGGCCTTTGCATAATTCTTAGCGCTGCGATAGTTATCGCACTTTGCGGGAAACCTGTTTATTAGATATCCTCTGTTTTTTATCGCGTTAGCTCCTATTCAGGCTGGTGTTGTGGTCGTAATAAGTCCATGACGGTTTTTACAGGATTAAAAGTGCTTACCGGCACTTCCACAAAGAATGTCAGCCAGTGAGCCATTGCTCCATTCCATAAGCCTGGTAATTCCAAAGCTTTCAGAGCTCTTCCATTCTGTGTTTTTTCTGAGATAAAACCTGTGTCAGGATCTACAAATTGTCTGAGGTCAAACTTATTGCCTTTATAGTCTTTGGTGTAGCAAACCAGGTCAACAGGATTAAAGTGTGTACTCGATTTTAAAATGCTTTGTTGTTCTGCATCGTTCGGATCAATTTGTGCGCCTTCAACAATTTGCAGGCTGCTGCTGCCATCTGCCTGTTTCACCCAGAAAGGACCACCTCCTGGTTCGCCTTCGTTTTTAACCATACCGCATATGCGAACAGGGCGGTTAAGCTTGTCTTTTATAAGAGCGACTTTCTCGTCATTGCTCAGTGCATCAAATATGGCCTGATCCATCTGTAGCTCTGTGCATAGAAAATCGACTCCTTTGTTAATGGTGTTTTCAATAGTGCCTGAAGCAGTACTGTCCAGTTCATTTAATATTTCAAATACCTTTTCCTTTTTATCCAATAATATACCTGCCAGTAGCTTTTTGTATTTCACTGTTTCAGGTAAGAGGTACTCGGGAATAACGTTATCAATGTTTTTAACGAAAATCAATTCAGCCTGTAAGTCATTCAGGTTTTCAATAAGTGCACCATGACCGGCAGGGCGGAACAGAAGTGAGTCATCCTCTTGTCTGAATGGTGTATTGTCAGGATTAACGGCAATGGTATCAGTTGATTGTTTCTGGAATGAAAAGTCAACCTTGAAGGAGATTCCGTTTTGCTGCTCTATAGCTTGCCTTCCCAGCTTAAGCTGGTTCTTAAACAAATCATGGTGCTCAGGACTGACGGTAAAATGAACCTTGCCTTCGGTACCGTTACTGGCATACTGCGCTGCTTCTTTCAGGTGTTCTTCCACAGGGGTGAATACGGCCTGTGCCTGTTTATGAAAACGCAATAATCCTTTGGGTAATTTGCCATAGTTCAGACCATCCGGCAATAAAATCTTCTCAATGATTAACCTTGCTTCATCAGCTGATATATTGTTGGGGTTAATATCTTTTTTCAAAAGAGCTTCCAGATCATCGATAAATGCAAAATCCTTAATTCTTGCAATAAAATCACTGTAAGGCTTTTCCTTAATTAATTCAGCCTGCTTATTCTTGTCTGACTGAATAAATTCAAACAGGGCCTTAAACATTCGGGTTGCCGCACCCGATGCAGGAACAAACTTTATGGTGTCCAAACCCTCTTTTACTGCTGCATTATATTGCTCAATAAATGTATTTTCTTCTTCAGTTGTTGTAGATATGATACCATCGCCAACGGTGGCTGCTTTTTGAAGCGGTGAATAGGCAAAGCCAGTTTGGAACTGTTGTAGTTGTTTTTCAATAAGTTCTTGTGGTATAGCTTTGCTTTTTAATTGGTCAAGGTCGTTTTTAGTTAGCATATAGTTTTGTTTTTGTCATGTAATAATAAGGTATTCAACTCATTTTAACAAGCTTATTGAATGATATAAAATAAGCCTAATATATAAAATGCGCCGGGTGGTATATATTACCATGGCGTTATATGTTTGTTTATCAGCCTGCTTTACATATTTAACCATTTGAATAAACGACACGAATGTTCAAAAGTATTGATAATCAAATATTTAAATGTTTAGATATTTTAAAAAATAGTCTATATTCGCGCTGTTAAAATTTCTTAAAAGTATTCACTAAATATTCTTTTATGAAGAGAATAGGACTATTCTGTGGGTTACTCATGCTTAGTTTTCAGCTATTTGCTGAAGGGTATCAGGTAAACCTGCAAGGAAACAGACAGACAGGTATGGGACATACCGGTACTGGTTTAATGTTAGGCGCATCAAGTATGCACTTTAATCCTGGAGCATTAAGCTTTATGGATAAGAAATATGAATTTTCGCTAGGAGTGAGCGGGGTGTTTTCAAAAAATACCTTTCAAAAGCAGGCTCCGTCAGCATATGAAGCAAAATCGGATAACCCCGTAGGAACACCATTCTATTTTTATGGTGCGACAAAATTAAATGATAAGCTTGTAGTAGGATTAAGCGTAACAACTCCATATGGTAATACCTTGAAGTGGGGTGATAACTGGGATGGTAAATACCTGATCCAGGATATTTCTTTACGTGCTATTTTTGTTCAGCCGACCTTATCGTATAAAATAAATGATAAGCTTGGTTTTGGTATTGGTTTAATGGCGGTGAACGGTAATGTTGATCTGAACAGGGCTTTGCCGGTACAGTACAGTGGTGGTGATGCAAGTGTAAATATTTCAGGTAATACCTGGGCATTTGGTTTCAACGCAGGTGTTAGTTACCAGGCCTCTGATAAATTGTCATTCGGTTTGAGTTATCGCTCAGAAGTTATGGTTGAGCTTGATGAAGGAGATGCCGATTTCACTGTGCCTGCATCTCTTAATGCCTTGTATCCTGACACGAAGTTTCAGTCAGAATTGCCAATGCCTACTAATATTACTTTTGGTGTAGGGTACCAGGTAAATGATAAGTTATTATTAGCGGCAGATCTGCAGTATGTAGGATGGTCGGCTTATGAGAATCTTAACTTTGACTTTGAGGCAGAATCTGTTCCTGATTCATATAATGCGCGTGATTTTGAAAATACCATGATCTATCGCGTGGGAGCTGAATATAGCTTAAATGAAAAGGCGCAATTCAGAGCTGGTATTTATTATGACAGCACACCGATACCTGAGGATCGCCTGACACCTGAAACACCAGGTACCAACAAAATTGGTATGTCTTTAGGTTTTGGATATAAGATCAACGATAAATTGTCGTTGGATGCTTCATTGTTATACATACACGGAGAGAAACGTGAAGACGGTTATGAACCGACTAACTTCTATGGAACGTACTACAGTAATGCTGTAATTCCTGGTATTGGTCTAAATTATTCATTTTAATAATCGGAAATGATGAAAAGATATATATATAAATACGCATTATTGGCTGGTGTTGCAGCTCTATGGTCGTGCGAGCCTAATACGGATGATTTCTCGCCATCAAAAGGTTCTGCTGATTTTTCTAAGTTTATAGCCATTGGCGATTCTTATACCGCAGGTTATACAGATGGTGCTTTAGGTTTACGCGGACAAGAGATAAGCTTCAGTGCTATATTAGGTAAGCAGTTAATGCATGTTGGCGGTGCTTCTTATAATCAGCCGTTTGTTGAAGGTGAAGGTAGTATTGGACTAACTGCCATAGATGAGCAGGGAACATTGAATGGCTATTTTGAATTAAACATTGTCAATGGTTCTTTAGCTCCTGTACCTACTGTAGGTAATCCTTCTATACTCGGAGAAAGGGTTTATGATGCCACGAATCAGAACTTTGGAGTTCCTGGCGCTAAGGTGACGCATTTGGTTACTCCTGGTTACGGACAGGCAAATCCATACTTCGCAAGGTTTGCAAGTACAGATGTAACAAGTGTGTTAGGCGATGCTTCTGTAGCTGACCCGACATTTTTCAGCTGCTGGTTAGCCGGTTATGATGTATTGGGATTTGCCCTTGCTGGTGGTGTAGGTGGTATTGGAAACGGTTTGACCGACATTACTGATCCTGCAGTTTATGAGTCAGCAATGGGAGCCATGTTAAGTACTTTAACAGCAAAAGGCGCGAAAGGTGTAATGGGAAATATTCCTGATGTGTCTTCTATACCATTTTTTACAACCGTTCCTTACAATGCATTTGTTATTGACGCTGCAACTGCAGCTGCTTTAAATGCCAACTATGCCGCTTACAATGCAGCTGCCGAATCATTGGGCTTGCCAAAAATGGAATTTGTTGAAGGTCCAAATGCTTTTGTTATTTATGATGCGGCGATTCCTGCGGAATTGGGAAGCAGAAGACAGGCCACAGCAAATGACAGACTACTGTTAACAGCACAGTCTGAAGCAATGAGCTGGGGACCAACTAGTGATCCGATATTGGGAGATGAGTTTGTGCTGACTGTTGATGAGCTTGCAATGATCAGCGAATATACAGCTACATTTAATGCGATTAATAAGACATTGGCTGAAAGCTTTGACTTAGCTTTCTTTGATTGCAAAGCTTTATTGGAACAGTTAAACACCACAGGTCTGATTATAGATGGAAATCACTATACCAGTACTTTCGTGAGTGGAGGTATCTTCTCATTGGATGGTGTTCATACTACAGGACGTGGTTCGGCAATTATTGCCAATGCTTTAATTGATGCCATCAATGCTAAATATGATGCATCAGTTCCACGTGCAAATATCAATGACTACGATATGGTAGAATTTCCTTAAGGAAATATAGATAATGAGTGGTTAAGGAGGGGCAACCCTCCTTTTTTTATGCGCTGAAATACCACTACTAAACTGGAATCCTATCTCTATCCGTTAGCTCCGGGCTAAATTAAACTGTGCTTAGCACTTGATTCCTGTATTGTAATTATATGTCAGGCTTAAGGGAAATTGATTTTTATGACCACGCCATTATGGCTATCGAGGTACATGAATTAAATTCCTGCGGAATAGAATTCCCAAGCTGTCAATAGCAGGCTGTAAGTCTGCCACATCATAGACCGGGGCAAAGCGTTTTAGTGTTCGAAAAGAAGTTTTATAAACGTATAGATCTATGCATCATGTAAATCAGCTCTCCTCCTTACAAAAAGGAGGAGTCCGGTGAGGTACGAACCGGGAGGTGGTTTT
>NZ_JBNGPA010000065.1:0-9785 GCF_050589845.1 Carboxylicivirga agarovorans
CTGTCCTTAATATCTGTGATAGATTCTTCCTAATTACACGGTAAAGTTAACGCAGCAGATGGAGCTTTTATCCAAAGAAAATATTCTTTTTTATCTTCTTCTCTTTTTCAAGTACAAACTAACGATAACACTGAGTAAGCGGAGGATTTGCAACTTGATAAAAACGGTGACTGGTTTTAGTTGATCATTACACATTTCGGAGCAGGATGCTTTATAGCCAGTTCATTTTGGATTGGACGGCGCACAAGTACATATGGCGTAACGATTTTGCCCTATGCTTTAACGATCAGGGTTTTAAGTAATGGATTTATGGATCAGTAATAGTCAGCCTTTAGTTATCCCAGTCGACACTTCGACAACTCGACAGTTCATCAGTTCGACAATTTATTAAGCCCTAAAGACACCTACTTCTCCGGCACCAGGTCCAATATAACGATCTCACTCTTTGTACCAAGTCTGAATGGGGGGCCAAAAGTACCGACTCCTTCAGATACAAATATTTTGGTATCCTCGTAATGGTTCAAACCCCTGTTGTAATCAAAGATCAGGCGCGCCATAAAGGTGAATGGAAATAGCTGTCCGGCATGGGTGTGACCGGCCAGGTAAAGATCAATACCGGCTTTATGGGCATATTTGGCTCCGCTTGGTGCGTGGTGCAATAATACCGAGGGCTTTTCTGCATCAATATTCAGCTTAGGCAGTGTTTCGGCCATGGTAGGACTGTGACCGTTGGCATGCATATCAAAGCTTTTTCTGTCGGGCAACATGTGTGTCAGGCCAACGATCTGAATATCCTTAAATTCAGCCATGTCATTATAAAGTACGTTAACACCGGCAGCACTCATCAATGACAGAATACTGTCGTTGTTGGTGGCATGGTCATGATTACCATCCACAAAATAGATTGGTGCTTTGAGTTGTTTTAATGGCTCAAAGTATTTTTCGTTCAGCGCATAATGACTGTCCAGGTAATCGCCAGTGATAAAAATAACATCAGGTTGAGCTGCATTGGTCTTGTCAACCATATTCTGAAGAAAACCATTGGTTCTGAAATGACCAATGTGTATATCAGACAGATGAGCAGCCTTAATGGATTGAGTCAGGCCTTTGATGGGCACTTCTACTTCACTGGTTCGTATATAGGCAGCGTTAATATATGAGCCAAGAGATACCAGGGCTGTGAGTCCCAAAGCCGCTATGGCAAAGGCAGAGGGCTTAAGCTTAAGGTATAAATTCACAAGGTCAACCAGTAAAAAGGAGATGACCAGGAACAGGTAAATACCCATAAGTACAGCTGATATCTTGTACAGCAGGTGTCCGCCTGGCGTGGTTGAATTAAGAAACAGGATCCCTGCTGTTAAAAAGTAGGCAGGTAAAAGACTAAAGCCGATGTACAGAGGCCAGGTACTGCCTGTTTCAAACATCCAGGCAAACCGTCGTGACAGGTAGATAACTGTTATGACCAATATGGCCAAAAGTGCTATTAATATTAAGTATGGAAGTATCTTCATCATCGTTAATTTATTTCTTCATTAAAAATAGGGAAAAGCAAAAAGTCTTTCCTTTTGCCTCAAATTTTTCCCCTCTTATATTGATTGTTTTATCCATACAAAACTAGTTTGTTGATCTATTATTATTGTATACATTTTACAGATTAAGTGATACATTTTACCTGAGGTGGGAATAATTGATCTGGCAAATCTTCAATAAGCCACATACACTTCTCTATGGAGAAAATCAGGCATAAACTAACATGGAGTTCTTTGAACAGGCAATAAGATTAAGATGACAATTGGCTGACGATCAAGTGTGAAGTGATAATATACTTATCAATTAGCGAATTTAATTGAAGAGTAAATGTAATTATTAGATACAAAGTCAGTTGCAATTGGGATTTTGTAGCAGGAGCAGTATGCTAAATTTCTTTTCCTGAAAAAACCAACTGAAAGATCTCATGTGCTTTTTTTATTCCTCATATTTTTTTACTTCATCAGTTACTCATTGTTAATAAGGGTTTCGGAAGGAATGATACCTGTAGCTGATAAAAAATATACAAACGTTTGCGCAATTCTGCGCAAACGTTTGTATATTTGTACGGAAATAAACTCAGTGACGAAATGCTATTCTGAGTTTTTATATATGTAGTTATTTGTAAATGAAGAAAGTAACCATAAATGATATCGCCCGGAAGTTAGGTACGACACCATCAACAGTGTCAAGGGCTTTGGCTGACAATAAACGGGTAAGCCTAAAAACACGTGAACTCGTTAAAAAGGTAGCCAAAGAAATGGGATACCAGCCTAACCTGATGGCTTCGTCATTGCGCAAGGGTAAGTCTGACCTGGTGGGAATGATCGTACCGCGAATTAACCGTCACTTTTTCAGTAATGTTATTAGTGGAGTGGAAGAGGTGTTGAATCCCAAGGGGTATAGCTTACTGATCATGCAAAGTCAGGAGAATATAAGATCAGAAGTTAAAGCTGTTCATTCTCTGATGCGAAACCGTGTGGCAGGTATTATTACTTCACTGTCGGTTCAAACAGAAGACTTTTCTCATTTTCAAGGGGTATTGGACGAAGGAATTCCATTGGTTCAATTCGACCGAATAAGTAATGAATTGGCTGGTCCCAAAGTTGTTAATGATAATTATACCGGAACCTACGAAGCAACATGTCAATTACTTAAGGCAGGTTATAAAAAAATAGCACTTTTTGGAGGCAGTGAATTGCTGAAAGCCTATCGTGAGCGCAAGAAGGGCTATACTGACGCATTGCTGGATATAAAGGGGGAAATCGATAAGGGCTTCATATTTAACGATGTCATTACCCGTGATGCCGGTAATGAAATGCTTGGGAAAGTGCTTGATATGGGAGCTGATGCCATAGTGTGTGCAGGTGATTATTCTGCTTTTGGAGTCCTGGAGGCATTAGATGCATTGGGTGTTAAGGTGCCTGATGAATTTGGTGTTACTGGTTTTGGCAATGAACCTTTCGCCGAAATGATCTATCCTAAACTGTCTTCTGTAGAGCAGGAGGGAAGAGAAATGGGGCGCATAGCAGCAAGGCAGATGATTGATGCTATTAATGGAGAGCAACATACAATTGAGATTACAATCCCCGTAAAGTTTATAAAGCGGGCTTCATCAACACGATAGTTTATTGAATACATGTAAAGACATGGGAGTGTATAATTTTTAGAATGTAATGTGCAAACGATTGCGCATAGGTATTTGAAAAACATAAGATATGATTAACCAATTATTTGATTTAACAGGCAAGATTGCCCTGGTGACAGGAGGAACTCATGGAATAGGAATGGCATGTGGTAAAGCATTGGCTAAAGCAGGTGCCAAACTGTGTGTAAACGATATCAATGATGAGAAGCTGGAAGAATGTAAAGCTGAGTATGCCAAAGATGGTATTGATGTATTTACAGTCAACTTCAATGTTACTTCTGAAGAAGATGTGGATAAAGGTATTAGCATCATCGAAAAAGAAGTTGGTCCTGTTGATATTCTGGTAAACAATGCAGGAATCATTAAGCGTGTGCCAATATTGGATATGCCCATAAAGGATTTTGAGATGGTCATTGATGTTGACCTTGTTGCTCCGCTGATCGTGGCTAAACGCATAGCCCCGGGTATGATCGAGCGTCGTCAGGGTAAGATCATTAACATGTGCTCAATGATGAGTGTATATGGTCGTCAGAATGTATCGGCCTATGCTGCTGCAAAAGGTGGTTTAAAGTTATTAACAGAAAACATGACCTGCGAATGGGCCAAATACAATTTGCAGATCAATGGCGTTGGTCCTGGTTATATTGCAACATCTCAAACGGCACCTATCAGAGAGGACGGACATCCATTCAATGACCTGGTTATGACCCGAACACCTGCCGGTCGTTGGGGACAACCTGAAGACGTTGGTAATGCTACACTGTTCCTGGCTTCTAAAGCCGCTGATTTTATCAATGGTCACATTTTGTATGTCGATGGTGGTATTCTGGCCAACTTCGGATATGTTAAAGGTGAAAATGAAATTTAAGATGCGTTTAAAGCTTCAATATGCAACAATGGCAATGCTTCTACTCCTTGCGATTAGTTGCATTGAACGCAGCAATGAAACAATTATTACAGTTGCTAACCCAACAGGCGATGACCGCCTGATTGAAACTGTAAAAGTTGATATACCCGATCATCTCTCTGGCATTACTTCCCTGGTGGTAGTAGATAAGAAGAGTGAGAAAGAATTACTGATACAGTTAGTGGATGAGGATGGTGATAAACTACCTGAATATGTATTATTTCAGGCAGCCTTTAAAGCCAGGGAAACACGTCAATACATACTCAAAGAAGGCGAAAGGACTGTGTTTGCAGGCGATGTAAAAACCTTTGCTCGCTTTGTGCCTGAACGTACCGATGATTTTACCTGGGAAAACGATAAAGTGGCCTTTCGCGTTTATGGCCCGGCAGCTCAAGCTATGGTGGAAGGGGGCATTAAAGGAGGTACCTTTTCCGGTGGTGTTGATTGCTGGTTAAAGAAGGTGGATTATTCCATTATCGATAGTTGGTATGCAGGTAATACTGCCGAACCGGGTTATTACCACATTGACCATGGTGAAGGTCTGGATAATTATCATGTCGGGCCAAGTTTAGGCTGCGGTGGAACCGGTGTGATGTATGATGGTGAATTGTACACATCGAAGAACTACACGGCTTACGAGGTAGTGACAAACGGACCTGTTTCATCAACATTTAACCTGGCATCGGCCCCATTTGGACCTGAACTAAAAAAGGTGAATCAGCTTAAAACCGCTTCAATTGATCTGGGTAGTAACTTCACCAAATTTGTTATCAGTGTCGAGGGGAATGACAACTTAACAACAGGTATTACCCTGCATGATAAGAAAGGGGAGGTCAATGTTGACGAAATGGCTTGCTGGGGCGATTACTGGGCACCACATGCGGGTGAGGAATTGGGCAATGCCATCGTTGTTGATCCAAAATATTACGCCGGATATTCTCAAGTAATTTCAGAGGAAAAAGATAAAAGTCACCTATTGATGCACCTGAAGGCCATTGATGGTAAAGTTGAATATTATGCTGGTTTTGCCTGGAGCGGCAGTCAGCAATTTGCCGGTAAAGAAGAATGGCATGAGCATTTAAATAAAGTGGCTCAGCAAATTCAATCGCCGCTGCTTGTATCGATTCAATAACTTATTAAACAGGATAAAATGAACAATAAAACAGGAATGGGTAACTATCGTTGGCGAATACTGGCCATGCTAGTTTATGCCACCACCATCAACTATTTCGACCGAAGTATTATTGGCGTGATGGCTCCAACATTAATGAAAATGTTTGACTGGAGCAATAATGATTACGCTAACATTATGATTGCCTTTAAGGTAGCATACGCTTTGGGTATGTTAACCATGGGAGGTATCATTGATCGTTTAGGTACCAAAAAAGGATATACTTTGGCAATCAGTATATGGAGTATCTTCGGTATGCTGCATGCGGTCGTGCGTCCTGCCTTTAGTATAATAGGTTTTGCAGCCGCACGTTTCGGACTTGGTTTTGGTGAATCGGGTCACTTTCCGGCCGCTCAGAAAACTGTAGCTGAGTGGTTCCCTAAAAAGGAGCGCGCCTTTGCGACAGGTTTATTCAATGCAGCAACCAGCATCGGAGCCATTGCAGCGCCTTTTGTAGTTGGCTGGTTGGTTCATGAGAGCGGTAAAAACTGGCAGTATCCTTTCCTTTTTACCGGTGTGTTCAGCTCCATATGGGTATTACTTTGGTTACGCACGTATAAGAAGCCAGAGGATCATCCAAAGGTAACGAAAGAAGAACTTGCCTATATTAATAGTGATTCAGCGGCTGAGTCATCTGAGAAAATTGCCTGGAAAAAGGTATTACCTAAACGTCAGACATGGGCCTTTGCAGCTGCAAAGATCACAGATGCTGTTTGGTGGTTCTATTTGTTCTGGGGAGCAAAGTTTTTGGCAGATACCTTTGATGTCAATATTAAGAACATCGGAATTCCTTTCCTGGTCATGTATTTGCTGGCCGATGGAGGTAGTATCTTTGGAGGATGGCTGTCAGGTGCTTTTATGAATAAGGGATGGAGCGTTAACAAAGCCCGAAAAATGACCTTGTTATTGTGCGCCATTATTATTTTGCCTGTGAGTTATGTTGCTATTACCGAAAGTAAATGGTTAGCCATTGTATTAATTGGTATTGGAGCAGCTGGTCACCAGGCCTGGTCAGCAAATATTTTCACCCTTGTATCAGATGTATTTCCCAAAAAGGCTGTTGCTTCAGTAACCGGTATAGGTGGTATGGTTGGTGCTGTTGCAGGTATTATAGGTGATAAGCTATTGGGAAAAGTACTTGATTCGGCAGGTAATACTGGTTATTTCTGGGCCTTTATGATTGCTGGTTCTGCTTACCTGATCATACTTGGCGTTGTGCACCTGCTCATGCCGAAGATGACACCACTTGATGAAAATTTAGAATTAACAAACGAATAAAAACTTGAGATATGACAGTCGTAAAATATGATCGCCGGAGAGCGTGTCACCCTGAAGATGTCAAAAACTACGATACAGCGAAACTTCGCAAAGAATTTTTGGTTGAGAATCTTTTTGTTAAGGATGAAATCAACCTGAGTTACTCACAATATGAGCGTTATATTCTTGGTGGCGCTTTCCCGGTAGATCAGGAGTTAACATTAGAAACCATCGACGCCATTAAGTCAGCGTATTTTTGTGAGCGTCGCGAGCTGGGTATTATCAGCATTGCCGGCGACGGTATAGTAAGTGTTGATGGTACTGAATATCCGCTTAAAGCAAAAGAGGCCATTTATATTGGTCGAGGCAGTAAAGAGGTTAAGATGTCGAGTGTTGATGCAAACAATCCGGCTAAGTTTTACCTGAGTTCAACACCTGCCCACTGTTCACATCCTACAACATTGGTTAACAAGGAAAAGGCTAATATACTTAACCTGGGTGCACAGGCTACCTGTAATGAGCGAACCATATACCAGTTGATCGTGCCAGGTATTGTTGACAGTTGCCAGTTGGTTATGGGACTGACCGAATTGCACGAAGGCAGTGTATGGAACACCATGCCAAGCCATACGCACGATCGCCGCATGGAAGCCTATTTCTATTTTGACCTGCCTAAGGGGCAGTCGATCTGTCATTTGATGGGCGAGCCACAGGAAACACGTCACTTATTTATGCACAATGAGCAGGCTGTATTTTCTCCTGAATGGGGTATTCACTCTGGTGTGGGAACATCCAACTATTCATTTATATGGGGAATGGGTGGCGAAAACCTTGACTATACCGATATGGATCATGTGCAGCCTGATGAGTTGCGATAAGGAAGATTGAAGTTAAAACATAAGTTAGTCAGAGATTTGAAGGAGATGGGGTTGCAACTTATCATTGGATGAGTTGCAATCTTCTGACTAACATTTATTAACGATATAAGAATGTCAAAATTAACTATTAAGCCGGCTTCGGAATGCACATACGACTGTATTTCACTGGGTGAAGTAATGCTGCGGCTCGATCCGGGGGAAGGACGTATCAGAACAACACGTCAGTTCAGAGCCTGGGAAGGAGGAGGCGAATACAATGTATCGCGCGGACTGAGACGATGTTTTGGAAAGAAAACAGCGATTATAACGGCTTTGGCCGATAATGAGGTAGGTGCTTTAATTGAGGATTTCATGCTTCAGGGAGGTCTGGATACACAGTTTGTTAAATGGGTGGATTACGATGGCTGTGGTCGCACTGTACGTAACGGATTAAATTTTACAGAACGGGGGTTTGGTATACGAGGTGCTAAAGGGGTGTCAGATCGTGGTAATACAGCTGCATCGCAATTAAAACCTGGCGATATTGACTGGGAATACATTTTCGGAACCCTTGGGGTACGTTGGATGCACACAGGCGGTATTTTTGCTGCATTGTCAGAATCGGCTGCTGAAACCGTGATTGAAGCAGTTAAAGTAGCCAAGAAATATGGAACCATTGTGTCCTATGACCTGAATTATCGTCCGTCATTGTGGAAGGCTATTGGTGGTGAAACCAAGGCACAGGAAGTAAACCGTGAAATTGCCCGCTATGTGGATGTCATGATCGGCAATGAAGAAGATTTTACGGCCTGTTTAGGACTGGAGGTTGAAGGCAATGACGCCAACCTGAAAGAGCTGGATATGGAAGGTTATAAAGGCATGATCAGGTCAGCGGTGGAAGCATTCCCAAATTTCAAGGTCATTGCAACCACGCTTCGAACGGTAAAGTCAGCTACTGTTAATTCATGGGGTGCGATTTGCTATGCCGATGGTGAAATACATGAGGCGGCCCATCGTGAGGATTTGGAAATAATGGACCGGGTAGGAGGTGGCGATAGTTTTGCCTCCGGATTGATCTATGGTTTCCTGGAATTTAATAATGGAGCCAGGGCTGTTGAATATGGTGCCGCCCACGGCGCACTGGCCATGACAACACCGGGTGATACGACCATGGCAACATTGTCGGAAGTGGAAAAAATAATTGGTGGTGGTAACGCCAGAGTAGATAGATAGTTTGAAAGACGTGATACCAATTTTATTATGGGATTATAATGCTAAGGTCATAGTAGTATTGGTATGAATTCCGGGTAGGTTTTTTGTATTGTCCTGCCCGGAGTTTATTACTCAATTTTTGTAAACGGGAGATAAACAGAACTCCTGAATAATAGTAGTAATATGGCAAGATTTAAAAGATTACATGTTCTCACTACAATGATGGAAACGAAAATGGTTCCATTGTTTTATAACCCTGATGCAGAATTGGTGAAGCAGGTGGTGAAAGCCTGTTATAATGGTGGGGCCAGAGTGTTTGAATTTACCAATCGTGGAGATTTTGCCCACGAGGTATTCGCTGAAGTGAATAAATGGTGCGCAATAGAATGTCCTGAGATGATAATGGGTGTTGGTTCTGTAGTAGACTCTGCCACAGCAGCCTTGTATATACAGCTGGGAGCCAACTTTATTGTTTCTCCAAGCCTGAATCCAGATATGGCTAAGGTTTGTAATCGACGAAAAGTGGCGTGGTTACCTGGCTGTGGTACTTTGTCGGAGGTTAATTTAGCTGAGGAACTGGGTTGCGAGATCGTTAAAATATTTCCGGGTAAAGAAGTGGGCGGACCATCGTTTGTGAAGGCCATAAAGGCGCCTTGTCCGTGGACCAACATTATGCCCAGCGGAGGTGTGGCACCAACGAAAGAAAGTATTGAAGGATGGATCAGTGCCGGAGCTTCCTGTGTTGGCCTGGGATCACAACTGACACCCAAAGAGGTGATAGAAAATAATGATTTCGCTTTTATTGAGAACAAAGTCAAAGAAGTGAAGGCCATAATAAGCGGCTTACAATAAAGTGCCGATGGAATTGCACCTGAACGCATAGCAGATCCCGGTAAAGAGATACAATTACACATTTATAGTTCTGACACCTGATCAATACTAAATATATATTGGTCAGGTGTTTTTTATAAGAAGGCATCCCATTTTTCTGTTAGATTATTGCATGGAACAGAAGTGCGCGAAGAACAATTGATGTTGCACCGGATTGATGGGCATCGGGTAACCCGGGGCGTCGCTGCGCTTTGCCTTTTAGTGTTCGAAAAGAAGTTTTATAAACGTATAGATCTATGCATCATGTAAATCAGCTCTCCTCCTTACAAAAAGGAGGAGTCCGGTGAGGTACGAACCGGGAGGTGGTTTTAGAAA
>NZ_JBNGPA010000066.1:0-9178 GCF_050589845.1 Carboxylicivirga agarovorans
TCTCCTTAATCTTTGATTCGGCACTTTGCTTCTTCTGTTTCATTATTGAACTTTTATTGGTTGATAAATTAAGAATTCATCTCTTAACTTTTATACCAATCTGTCCAAATTAAGCTGAAGACCTACAGATGAATAATTAGATTTCCCCCTTTACTTATTCCGATAACTTTATAACCATACTCTCCGTCAGTTTCGGGTCCTATCCAAGTAGGTATCTCATACAAGAAAGCAGATTCCATTTCATCAACATTATTTGGGTCTGCAACAGTGAAGTTAACCTTTTCTAGTTCCTGAATAATTTGTTTTTGACAATCAACTATAATTTCGCTTAATGAACCGTTATGTACCATTAGTGTAGTTTTATAATTAGTAATGAATTGGATTATAAATATCCTACCCAATTAAGGGTAGGAAGTAGAGCGATGTAAATAGGCTTATTTTAATAGAGTTAAGATATCTTTACCCTCTTTTGTTTTTAAGGCTCTTTCAACCATATTGAAAAACACTGCACAAATGGTATCACTTGCCTCTCCATTTGGAGGCATTAAATCACATTGTTCCAATGATCGACCTATTGCTTCATAGCCTTCAAGAAAGTTAGGATTGAATTGAGTCCAAATATATTGTAGAATATAAACCTGCTCGTAAACTGATTTTTCTTGGTCCTTCTTCTCAGGTAAGAATAAATCAAGTATATCGGAATTTACCTTTGCGTTAGGAAAATAATGTAATGACTCATCTATGAACCTTTTTTTATTCTCAACGCTTGATGGATAAAAATCGGATAGTTCACGACTTACAAGACGGTAGAGTAGGTCAGAAAAAACCTTCTTCACTTGATTTTTACTTTTTACTTCATTCATAAAATTTACTTTTAGTTTATATTAATTATTAGACATAGTTATCCCAGTGACAAGATGGTGTCTTGAAAATTTTTCAATTGGACGTACTTTGGGTATTATACTAACTGACGTGTTAGTATTTGACTAATTAATAGGATTTTGTGTGATTGTTACTTTTCGTTTCGTTCCTTTTCCATACTTGCTAGGATAAGTCTTTCGAATAACTCATCATCATTAGCAATAAGGTCTTTTATAACTTGAGGATTAACTTTAGCTAATACCTCCTTTGTAATATCATCCCTTTGTTCGGAATAGTAGTAAGCTGCAAATTCATTTAGGGTTTCAGCTATAAAGGTGTCGGGATGGAAGTCAGTAAAGTTAGTTTTCCGCTTCTCCATCGTTTGAGCAAAACCCATAGATTCGAAGTCTGAGTTTTCAATTAGACTGATATCGGTTTCAGTTAATGGTAGCTCATTATCAAAGTTACCGTTTTGGATGTTACTATACTTGTTTTTATAAGTAAGTTCCTGACATTCGGTAAATATTTGTTCGACAACTACAATTATATCCTTGATGAACTTGATGTGTTCCTTACCATTTTTAATCCCTCGGTATGAACGAACACTTAGAGTTTCCTTTACAATATCGTCAAGTTGACTTTGACCTGCTACGGATAAATCGCAATATACCTCTGATGCATACTCAACATCCTTGATACCTAGATAATGCTTTTGTAGGTATTTGACATACTCATCCTTGAATGTTTGAACTATAACTTTAGCAGGAGATTGACTTTGTGTTCCTATACCTAATCCGCCCTTTACAGTATTTGCATTACGGTTGAACCCAAAGGCCATTCTTTGATTAATTTTAGTCATACTTTCGATAATGTTTTAGATACAATACTAATAAGAATTTATTAATAGTATTCCTTTACTGGATACATCAGCAATAAAAGTTCATTTCACGAATCATTTTACTTACTGTGTGAGTGTGTGTCTGAAATACGGGGAATTATACGTAAGGATGCGAAATAAAGTTGCAAAAACATTTGGAATTAATAAATATATTCTTAATGACATTTATTAAGTGTCTGATATATAAAGTAAAACAATGAACACTTTTTTTAAGAATTTATTATCAGAACAAGGTAATATATCAAGTAAACGCTTCATAATGCTTATAGGAATAGTCCTAATACTAATTTTAATGGTAGTTGATTTCTGTGGAATCGTTATAAAAGAATATATGTGGTGGAGTTGTTTATCTCTTGTAACTGGTAACTCAATATTAACCGTATTAGAAAAATTAAAGAAGAATGGCTAAAGAGTTTCGTTTCAAAAAATGGCAAGAGAAATATAACGAGATTTTGATGAATCATTATCCTGACGATTACCAAAGAATTGTATTGAGTAATTGTAAGTATGATGAAGAGGAAGAAGTAATACCAGTTAAAGTAAAGACTTATTACAAGTATCGTAAGACAGGTAGTAAATCAACTCGTATCACTTTAGATGAAGTTATATCTATAATAAAAGAAACTGGTAAGGTAAGAGGTAATCTAATTTGTAAGAAATTTAATATATCTGCTAGAACTTTACAGAAGGTATTGGAGAATCATAACACATCCTTAACGAAACTCAAAGAAACTTACCAATAAGTCGGGTATATAAGATGTACATACTTTAAAGATTATTTTTTGATTTTAAGGAGTGACTGAAAGGTCACTCCTTTTTTGCTTTTTAGCCTTTAAGAAGACTTTTCTTTGGATGCAATATACTCTTCATAATAATAGGTCAAAAGATTTCTAAATATAGAATCAATAGGCATACATTGCAAAACACCTTGTTCTCCATCTGGAGTATTTAAGGCGTAATTAATAAATTGGTTAACTATATCTTTTTTGTCATTTTTCCTTAATGCAATTTCAGCTAGAATTAAATATGGAAGAGGTTCAGTATTAGTTATTTTTATAGCATCAAGTGCCAAAAGTCTTGCTTTGTTAAAATCTTTATTGGAAACAATTTCTAGGTATGCCAATTCTGCTTTTGACCTACCTAATAGCGGATATTCTTTTAATATGTTTTCTAAAAATTCAATTCTTTGTTCTGTATTAATACCATCTAAACTATTATCTCTATCGTAGTAGTAATAGTTTCTGTTATTAGAAACAATATCTTTCATAGGACACCGAAAGGAAGGGTTGTTAATACCGTAATTGTTCCACCAGTCAGATAACTTCTCGAATCTAGGCACATCAGAAAGCATTATTTTATCAGGAGAAACATATCTACTATTATTTTGGTAAGGTGCGTAGTTAGTAATTTTACAAATTGAATTTACGGCCATTAAAGACATAAAAATATTGGGGTCATTAACGGCAATGTTGTATAATTCTTCAATTAAATAGTTATAACCTTTTACTCCTATCTCACTTAAGGCTGCTTCTCTCGCTTCATCCATATTAGGAAATACGTTAACCCTAGTAGTATAGTAATAAAGGTTTTCAACTGACCAATTCATATTTTCACCAGTACTCTTTTTTATTAATCTTAAATGTGCTTTTTCTCTTAGGCTTTTCTCACACATTTTTCTTGCACCAATCATTCCTTCCTCTATCATTTTTCTTTCGGAATCGGTCAATTCATTAATAGAGTGTGGTAAATTTATAAGTTCTATATACGAGGGTTTATTTCCATTTTCAGTTTCTTGTATAAGAATGTTAATCTTATCTTTTCTTGATTGAATTACCTTCTCAACTTCTGCTTGCTTTCTCTCAACTAAACTAGTCCAGCCAAAATAAGCAGTTGAAATCCCAACAGCAAATGGGATGAAGACCATAAAAAAGAACCTAATTGGGTATGATGAGATGATTAAAAAAAAGTGGTCCATACATTATAAGAATTTAAATTATTGCCCTGGTTTATTAGCCATTATATTTTTTGTTAATTCAAAAATTCCCGAATTTACATTCTGACCTTTTTCACTAATATATCCTGTTGGCTGATGGTCGTAGATAGCTTTTGATACATACCCAAGAAGTTCACTTCTTATTTCATTTGGAACTTCTTCATCTAAAGAATCTGTATATAGTTTATATGAATTAAGAGAGTTTGCTCTATGTCTATTGATTGAATAGTTATGCCTTGCTACCGAGTATTGTTTAAAACAAAAACTAATTACGAAAATAACTATTGCGTACCCCAGTGTTTTCGCCAATAAATTACTGGTTTTATATATTACTTTACCATTCTCGATAACTTCTGTTGGTAGTACCTCTTTGATACTCATACAGTATAAACCATATACAAATGAAATTGATAGAACAATTCCTACAGATAGCCAGAACCAAGAAAGGTATCTACTACTTTTTGCTTCATCTTCATAGATTTTTGCATAATATGAGATGTTTTGCTTGTTCCCAAGTTTAGCTGCTTCTTCAACTAGTGTTTTATATTTAGAAGCTGCCTCCAACATCTCTTGGTTAATTTTTGAGTAGTTCTTTTTTAAATCGTCTAAATTTTTATCTTCATTTTCGCTACTAACCAATGACTTATAAAAAACATATATCTCTCTAAGAGTAATATTATGTGCATTATTAGTGGAACTAATTATTTCTGCACTATAGAAATCGTAGATAGCTCTAGTTACCGAAATAAATTCCTTATTTTGACTAAAATCTTTTCTTTGATATCCATCCATTATAAGATTATCGAACATTGCTCGTTGTGAAAGAGATAGGTCCAGTAATATCTGTTTAATATCCTTCTCATATGATTCTACAGCTGTTTTAAATTCAGAAGGAATTTTAATGGTTTTTTCTTGAATATCTTTTACATCACAAAGTATATTTATTATTTCTTCAAGTTGCTTTTCAGCTCTGGCAAAATCTCTAGAGGCATTTAATTGAGGAGTGATAAAATCATTGATATTTATATCTCTAATATCTTGTTCTTTAACCTTAACTCTATTAACATCTGGGTTGAAATGGGGAGAACTGGGTCTTCTACGGTTGACTTTAGCCATAAGAATAAATTCATTAAGATTTAGTTGGATTATTTCCAACAATGTTTTTAGTTAGTTCGAATATTCCCGAATTTACATTCTGAGTTTTCTCTGATATAAAACCTGTAGGTTGATGGTCATAAATAGTCTTTGCGATATGACCTAATAGTTCATCTTTAGTTTCTTCACTAATATTAGAGGACATTGATAATTTATAGAGGTCATATGAATTTAGAGTATCCGACCTATGCTGATTAATAGTTTGAAGATGTCTTTGGATACTAAACTGTTTAAAGCAGAACGTTATAAAGAATACAGATATAGCTACTAGCATAGCTTTAGTAAATAGATTACCATAATTATATCTGACAAATGAATTAGGAATCTCTTTAATAGTTGCAGTTACTTCCGATGGAAACCAATTGTTAATAGAGGATAATGATAAAAATAAAATAAAACAGAAAATCATTACAAGACCAGTAATTAACCAAGCTAACGCAAATGTTTTATTGTCGTTTGCTTTATCTCCATATACCTGTGCAAAATTCGAGATATTCTTTTCTGCCGTGCTTTTCTTGGCTGATTCTAAGATATTATCAAGTTTAGTCTTAGTTGCTATACTATCATTTATAGCTTCAGTATATGTAGTTCTAAGTTTTTGTAAAGCAAAATGATCAATAATATTATAGCTCGCTTTAACAAATGAATATAACTCAAACAACTTTAGACTTGACCGTTCGGATGAACTGATTAACATTTGTTCAGAATAGATAGAGTTGATTGTATTAGCTATATTAGAGAAATCGCCAAATTTTATATTAATCGGAATTTCAGATTTACCTAATAATTCAGTTGGAAGCTCTTCCGGAAGAATACTCAAAGCAACATTGACAAGTACTTTATTTATATTAATAATAGACTCTTTATATTGTTCTGGTAGTCTGACATTTTGCTCATATACAAGATTCAGTAATTCTTTTGTCAACTCAACCATTTCCAAATATTTGTCTATACTTAACTTGTAGTTATCATCTACTGATTTATAAAGCGAGTTAACTATCCTTTTATTCGCAAAAGGCAGTCTTCTTAAATCCAATATTTTTTCACTATTAGGTAAATACAAACTTTTAGGGCGAGACATAATGTGAAGTTTAATTTGTTACTGGTCATATCAAAGATAACGAAAATAATTTTTCACAATCATAAATATCATTATTCTGAAATTCAGCTTTTAGGGTTCGGCCACACATATTAGAAGGAAGTAGATAAGTGAGTATATGTATGTATATTATAATTATTTAGATATTAATAAATTACACTCTTTAACCTCCTGAATATCATTTAAATTTTTCCTGATTTTTTCCACAATAATTTTCTGTTTTTCAGGACGATATATAGAGTGGATAAGTTCTTTCATTCAAGATTTATTTGGGATTTCATAAGACTCTCATTTTGAGGGTCTTTTTTTGTTTGTCTCCGAAGTTTTAAAAAGTGGAAAAAATTTCAAAATCCTCAGTGATATATAAAGTGAAATCCACTAAAAATAAAATCCAAATATGAAAACACTAACTACAAATCAGTCATTAAGATTGTCACTCGACTTTCTTCTAAATGATTGTTATTCGGATATTCTATCCAAAAATCACATCTTCTTTATCACTCACAAAATATGGAGTGAAACCAGGAAGTCAAATCAGTATTCAAACATTACCAAAAGAACACTTCAATACTTAGGACAAAGATTCAAGGATGATACCGGTAAAAGACAATGGAGATACAAACATATTCTTGACTTATTAACTGAAAAAGGAATCATTGAAATTAATGATAAGTATAGTACAGGACGATTCTCTAAAGGATATAGATTGACCGAAGAATTTATAATGTTATTGAATAAGTATGATAATGAGTTATTGACCTTAGATGTTTCTGATTCAACTTATGATTTACTTATTGGTAATTGTCCTAAACCAACCCACCCTGAACTACTCTTGCATTGGGAATCATTACACAAGATTGAAATTGATTTACAGAAAGCATTCTTAGCAATTGATGATTTAAAAAAGACAAATCCACAAAGAGCCACTAGAGCATTTAAGGATGTTATCAATTTCCTTAATAAACGATTCCACGTATCAAGAAAGAAAGAAACAGGACGTGTTACTTCTCTATTCAATTTATGTGTAAAGGAAATAAGAGAATGCTTCACTTATCAAGGAGAACAAATTGTTGAGTTAGATTTAAAATCCTCACAACCATATTTCTATGCCAATGAGTTAGTGAAATACAATCCAACATCTAAAGACGTTCAAAGATTTTATGATATAGTAGTGAAAGAGGACGTATACGAGTATATCGGAACAAGAATAGGTATTACTGAAAGAAAAAAAATAAAGGAAGAATTCTATTCCTATATGTACAAAACAAAGGTCTATAAATCAGATATGCTAAAACCTAAAGTACAAACAGTAATTGAAAAAGAATTTCCAGAGGTACATACTATAATGGATAACCTTTGTAAAGATGAAACTCCATTATGGTTACGTATGCAAAAGCAAGAAGCTGACATATTCGTAGGCTCTGTTAATAACTTCTTATCAAAAGGAAAAATTGCCTTATCTGTTCACGATGCAATTGCATTTCCTAAATCAATGAGAAAATCAGTTATGTACCAATTAAAAGCTAGGTTTTCAAAAGCAAACCTTATTAACTATACACTAAAATAGTTAGAATGGGTCAATATAGCCACTTATAGCTCTCTTTAAGTCTCTAGGAGTTTTAAACAGTCTTTTAGATTCATCAAAAGACGAAATATATTTGAATATATCTTCCTGTTTTTCTGGGTTAAGTACAAAATCTTCAATGATATATTCACTTCTATCGAAATATTCCTTTACCATTTCTCTAATAAATTGTTTAGAGTATGCTGTACTATGAATATTATTATTAGAATTGTCGTTTCTTCTCATCAATTTCATTTCACTTCTTAAATCCTCGATTGCATTTAAAATGAATTTGTCAGATGAGACCTCCTTTTCTGCTAAGTGAGCTACTTTGTATTCCCCAAAATTCTTTAAAAATGTAGTATACTCAGAATCTGAAGTAGCTGCCTTATAGGTAGCTTGTATCTTTCTCTTTAATGCTTCTTTAAATGTAACAATCTTAGAAAATCTTAAATCTCTAGGATATGTTAAATGCTCAATAATTGAAGTATCAAATGAATAGTCAGTTTTATCATCTTTAACAATTATTGTTGGTTTATCAAAAGCTAATCGCATACCTAATTCAAACATTACATTTGGATTCTTGGCACTTACATCACAAACAACAATATCATTACTATAAAGATTGTGAATTATTCTCTTCTGTATTATTCCACTATCATCCGCATCACTAACCAAAAGTGGTTCAAATTCAGCTTGTCCGATACTTTCTTTAAGTATTTCTAATACCTCTGACCAATGTTCAGCCGAACATCCATCAATAGAAGAAATAGGCATTACAATACCACACCTTTTTATATCTACAGAAGTCTTTGTTGTCATAATAAGATTAGTATATCATTTTGGGAATAGTAAATATACATAATATATTTTGTTTTGTCACATAAGGTAATCTTAAGAATGGTATTTTTTCAGATTTTAGTTTGAATACATATTAAAACCAACCAAAAAATAATCAATATGAAATGGGATATTACAAGAAAGAAATCATCTTCAAGAAATGGGATGAAAGAACTAAAAGAAGAACGAGGTCTGATAAACCTTATCAACCACTAACAACGAATGCAACTTATTCAGAAAACTATTCAATTAGTTTCGAACCTTATCAAAAACCTAATTCAACAATTAGTTGGGATGCACCAGAGAAAATAACTGGTGTATACAATGACTAATCAACAAATAGCAGAATCAAGAGAATCACAATTAGGTTTCTTATTTGCTAACTCATACCCACAATTCATTAAGACTATATCTTTCCCAAAAGGAAAATGCTATGATATGGTTATTCAATCACACACAGGACTAATTACAGCAGTCGAAATAAAAGTAAGGTCATTCAGTCAACATTCTGCATACGGTAAAAGACCTTTCCTACAAAAAGAGAAACTAGAATCACTTATTAAGTATTTAGAGGATACATCAATGAAAGATAATGATGACAAAGAACATTTAATAGGAATCAAGTACCTGAACTTTTTCCTTGTGTTTGACGTCAAAACTTATTGGACAAATTGAAGCTTAAAATTAAGAGATACTTTTAGTTCTACAAACAGCTAAATCATGATGATAATGATGAGCTGTTGGAACTGTTGTAAACTCAAAGAGTTT
>NZ_JBNGPA010000067.1:0-8586 GCF_050589845.1 Carboxylicivirga agarovorans
AGTGTTGTTCAAAACAAGAAACCATACAGTCAAGACTATATTTGTCTTGATCCTAGAGAAAGAAATATGAACAGCTCCAATGAAAAAGTGGCTTAAAAAATTGTAATTTATTAGAGTATATCTGTGGCAAAAAGCAGAGCTAATGAGTTGACTGACTGACTGCACCTTAACCACAACGGATAGTTATGGAGCTGTGACTTATTATCGAAGTGAACAGATGTATTGCTGCGAATTGACACCAGGCTTTCAATGGTAGAGTTTGCTTAAATTTCCTCAAGTTCATCATCCTTGTTTTTTGAGTTAGTAATCAATTTTCAACAAACATACTGCCATTAAAAGCTGTTTGCAATGACAGTGCATGCATTGTAATTTGGCAAAACCACTATCACGCTCACCATGATGTACTTAGGCTATTTTTACCACTGCTTATGTTAAAAATATAACTCAATGCACGTTAGCGAAAACGCCTTTTTTTCACGAAAATCACTAAAAAAGGACATCAAAAGTACATTTTGGGGTCTGTTTGAGCCTTTTTGGGGTCAATTTCGGACCATAATCGGGTCTTATTCGGTATTTCTTCGGTAATTGTTCGGTAATTGTTCGGTAATTGCCCGGCTACGCGCGTAGCCGAACAATTACCGAAGGATTACCGAACAACTGTCGAACAATTACCGAAGCGGGATTGAAGCTGTACCGAAGCTGTCTGGTAGAAAAGTGCAACAAATACCGAAAAAATTGTATTGAAAATGCAGGTAAGCTATAAATAGTTAAGTAGAATCAACCGATGAATTAATGCTATTGCACCAGCAAATCAGATTTCATTATTCACTTCTTCTATTTTTTCCCTAGCGGTTTACTTTCTGCAAAAATCAACTTAAATTACATAACGCATTAACCTACTTATATTTATTCAATTCGTGTTTCTTTAATTTTTAATCGCCTAAAACATTAAGAACATGAAAAAATTTAGCCATGCACTTGCCATGCTTGCAGGTATGATTCTTATACTGTCTACCCCGTCGTGTGAATACCTCGATCAAATTGGTGGTTCCAAAGCCATGAACAGCAAACTTAACCAGGAACGCATAAAGGTAGGACGTGCCTTGCTCGAAGTAACTGGAGGAGGAATAGATGAAATTCTTCCTTACTACGCAGACGATATTGAGTATCACGATCCTATTGTTGACATTTATGGAATCGAGCATATGACCGGATTCCTTTATATGCTTATAGAAAATTCGTCACCCGATCTTAAAACGGAAGTCATCGAAGAAACACTTGTTGACGACATCTACTCTGCCACCTGGATCATGTAAGGTAGCTTCAATGGAATTCCTTATAAGGCAAAAGGCATCTCCATCTTTAAATTCAAGCCATACTCCTTACAGGTATACTATCAACGCGATTACTATTCTGAGGGCGATATTATGGCTGAGATTAAAAATCCTGATGGTACACCCGGCCTGGATCTTGTAGTGTTTTATTTCAGAGAACAGTACAGGTGCTCTGTTGTGCCTGACTACCCTTGTTCACTACCTCCTCCATCATCAACTACAAGTACTATCCAAGGTCACTTAAAGGGGCAGAAATTATTAAAAAAACAGTTAAGCGTTGGTCGTCTTCTGGTGCAGCTGGATGCCGATAACTGGCCAACTATTATTCCATACCTGGCAGACAACTACGAGTATCACGATCCTATTGTAGATATCTATACACCAGCGACCATGGCTGATTTCCTTGGACGATTGTTTTCCCAATCGCAAGACTTGATCACTGTTGTCGAAGATGAAACACTTGTTGATGATATCTATATGGCGACATGGACCATGACCGGTGTTGTGAACGGTGCTGTTATTGAGGCTCCCGGTATGACTATAGTGAAATTTAAACGAGGAACTACCGAGCTTATATTTTCACGAGACTATTATTCCGAGGGTGATATTATGATTGGTATTGACCAACTAAGCCAGGCTGTTATGGGCTTCCGCGAGTACTACCTTTGTGCCGTTGATCCCAAGCATGACTGCCAACTTGGGCAATAGACTTTTAAATAACTCATCTGATGACAATTAATAATTATTTTTAGTCATCAGATGAGTTATAATTCTATATCTTATACACAAAGCTTAACATGTAAAACTGATTCAGGGTTGGGCTGAATGATTCTGATACAGAGAATTCATCCACCTGCCTGTTGATCTCATTTTCGTGATTGGCCAGGTCATATGCCGTAAGGATGATTTCACCTTTATTGTTTTTAAACACCTTGGTGCTTAGTGCCAGGTTGAGGTAAAGACGACTGTTACTGGCCAGGTTACCCGATGCTCCGGTATAGGTGTGATTGGTGTTGGTCTTAAAAATAAACTTCTTATAAAAATTATAATACAGGTTAATGGAACTACTCTGGGTAAAGTAATTGCTTTGTGAGGCTGATCCACTTTGCCCGTCCACCATTGAAAAATGGCTGTTGCTGACAATCTTAAAATCAATCTTCTCACTGATATTGGAACTTAAGGTAAAGTTTTGTGTCATATTCAACCTGTTGGAATGGTTCACCACATTGTTGATAATGGTAGGCGTGCGGTTATAACTGAGGCCCGTACGCATATTTAGTTTTGACTTGAGCTTTTTAAACGGCAGGCTAAAGGTACCATCTAAACTAACACGGTAATAACCGTCGAGATTAACGGCCTGGCTAAACTGACCACCAGCCGGTAAAAAGTAATCGCCCAGTACTGTTGTATCGTTTTGCGCCACCACTCTGTTTTGGGCCACCTTGTTATTGGTTACTCTCGCCCGCAAAGCTATGGATGTAAAGGTGCCCTTTACCGGGTTTGACTTCCGAATGGAAAAAGACACCTGGTGCGTTTGTGACGATTTCAGGTTGGGGTTACCGGTTGAAATATACAAGGGATTACTATTATCGACAATGTCTTGCAAATCACGCAAGGATGGGTTACGGTTAGACATGCCATAACTGGCCTGCATACTTAGTTTCTTCCTGGTTTCGTGCGAATATTTTACCTGCGGTTCAAAAAAGAGAAAATGCTCTTTCAGATTCTCAGTCTCCGGGAATACTTCTGCGCTCTCAAGGGTTGTCTGCGAGATATTAATACCCAGGTAGAGATTGGATTTTCGTTCACCCGTTTTAAAAGCCAGCTTACCCTTGTGCACTTTCGATGCATTATTAAACTCACTGGAAGTTAAGGTATCAAGAGCTGTATAATCACCGCTTTGCTCATCGTAATTAAAACTCTTTCGCACCGATTCTCCATCGCGTTGAGAGTAGTTATAACCAAAATTAAGGTGACTTTTCTTGCTTAGGGCGTGATTATAGCTTAGTCCGTACCCATAGGCTGTGTTTGTTTTGTTATTGTTTGAGCGTTGATCAACCGACTGAACCATTTCACCTGCTTCGTTTTGTGTTTCGGAGCGCAGTGAGCCATCCCCTTCATTTTGGAAAACATTCATATTAACATTAGCCGATATGGCACTACCTTTCTCATTCAAGCGACGAATAAAATTGATACGGCCTCCAAGCATATTCTTATCCACTTCATTGGAATTGACACGCAAGTTTTCATTCAAGAGCTTGCCATTCATATAGGTGCTTGAATTGGTCAGACTGCGACTTTCTGAACTTGTTTTGCCGGCATTAACAGAAGTACGTAACTGAAACTTTTCATTGGCCTGGTTTGACCAGTCAATACCTGCCATCTGGTTCGCGCTTTTGCTTTGCGTCCTGCTTTCTGCCTGGTTGGCCTGCCCCTGCAATGCTCCGGCCACATATTCGCGTGAGTTGGTCGAATAATTTTCATTCTCATTATCAGACAGGTTATACCTCACGTTTAAGTCATTATCACCCATAATACCATAGTTGGCACCAAGCATCTTGCTTTCCATTTCATTGCCCGATATGGCATTTTGACCCCTTCCCCGGTTGATTTTTATGGGTGCACTCACATTATTGATGCCTCCATTGATGTTAAGCCGGTTTTTCTCACTATAGCGGTTAAAGTTAGCCTCTCCCACATAACGTTCATCCTTACCCAGGCCGGCAGCCAATTCACCCATCATCAGGTGTTCCTTCTTGGCCCTGGTTACAATGTTAACGGTCTGGCCTCCGTTCATATCCTCAAAACCCGAGTATTTGGCTTCGTCACTTTTGTACTGGTACACTTCAACCTCCTCAATCATCTCAGGCGATATCCTGGTCAGTGCCTCTTGCACATTATTACCAAAAAATCGTTTACCATCGACCAATACCTCTTTAATGGTATCGCCCATGGCCATGAGCTTACCGTCAATTTCAAAAAAACCGGGCATCTTCAGCAATAAGTCGTTGGCCGTTGCATCCATACTCACCTTAAAAGCCTCGGGGTTAAAGAGCACGGTGTCGCCCTTTTGAAAGGTTGGTGCCAGCTGACTAACCACCTGTATCTCGTCCAACAAGGCCGCTTCTTCCCAAAGGGTAATGGTACCCAATGCCAATGGCTCTCCTTCAATCAGCAATGTATCGCGGAAAGGCTTATAGCCCATAAAGGATATTTGCAAGGCATATTTCCCCCTGGCAGCACTCAGGTCAAACTCTCCCGTCATGGAGGTAATGGTTCCTTCCTGCACCAGTGAGTCGCTTACATTGGTCAATAGAACCGTGGCACCTGGCAACGGCAATTGTTCGCCTGAATCAATAACCACCCCTTTGATACCAAGACCTTGTGCTATAACGGCAACGGGTAAGAGTAATAAAAAAACAAGGAATAAATATCTGAACATTTATTTGTGAGTAAAGGTTAAGGAAATTAAGTAATATGTTAACAAGGACTTATATACAAAGAAAACAATAGTAAGAATAAGACTGGGTTAAAGTGTCACAATCATCGTTAATTAAGGTTAACACACTTTTATATTATCAATTCAAATATGTTTCATATGCTACCTATAAGATGACACATGGAATGTTAAAGGGGGTGACCGCGGAAGAAAAAAAACAGGAATCACTACGGCGAATGATTCCTGTTACATAAAAATTTAAATCCTGTTAAGTGATTATCTCTGTACTAAGACGATAATCACCTTACCAACTTTTGGGCTTTTTTGTATAGTTCTGGAAAGTTATAAACAACTATATTGTTTGAACCTGCCGATAAATTGATAAAGGGACCCGCCAGGTTTTTATCTGTTCTTATATTACCAAAGAAATCTGTTGTTACTGATGCATCAAAAGAGAAAGGTAAAGCGATTGCTTCATGGTCAACCACCGGGAAGGTGTTGTTAAAAAAGGCTTCTGGTAAATCAAAGCTAAGAATAATCTGGTGGTCAGCTTCGCTTATTACTGCGTTTGAAGCAACATCCAACACCACCATCCCGGCGTCAGCAGTATTATTGCCAGCACCGTCTATAAAGACATTAGATCTGTATATTGAGCTGTCTTCAACAATCGCATTATCCAATCCGCCGCCCATAAAGATATTCTGCAGCCAACGTGCATTACCTATCTGCACCCTGTTTCCCCAGGGCTGGTTTTCCCATTTTAGTTTTGAGCCTACAAAAAGGTTATTAACCCAGGCATCGCCACGTGTTGAAAAAGCGCCAACGGCATTGGTAGCGATGATATTATTTGCCACCATGTTAGGCCCTGTAAAATTGGCCTCTGTCAATATACCAAAACTACCGGTGTTGAGTATGACATTTTGTGATACGTCCCAGTTGCTGTTTTTAAAATCATTCCAGATGCCATGGGCAGCACCAATCTCGGCATCTACCGTATAAACATTGCGAACAAAGTTATTGCGAATGGTAATGCTGTCTGCATTATGGAACTTGATACCGGCTGTTTCCCAGCCACCAAATTCCATTCGATAGTTAATATCTTCAATAAAGTTATTATGCACCTGTGTTTTCTGGTTCCACAGCTGTCCGGCCACAGCACCTTGTCCGCAACGCATAATCACATTATTACGTATGATGTGGTGACCTCGATCGGTTGAATCAGCTTCACCTGTAGGCAATCCGATTGAGATACCCAAGGCCTTTGAATAAGCAATGATATTGTTTTCGATAAGCCAGTGGTGACCACCATTGGAGCCAACGGCGCCCGGCTGGTCAACAGTAGGTGGTGCCCAATGAGATGCCACGTTCATGATAGTAAATCCCTTGATAGTGATATAGTTTAAGCCGGGTTGCACAGGATAAAAGGCATAAGGCCTCAAACTCAGTTCGGTTTGTGCTTCATTGGGATCTTCCCCGCCGAAGTTGGTATAAAGAATGGTTTTTGTTTCGTGTGGCTCAACATACCAGGTATAAGCCATTTGTTTCACCTCATCCAGGGTCTGCTTTTCAGTCAATCCTTTACCATCGATAATAATATCTCCACGATGCGTCCAGCGTCCGTATTTCAGCCAGCCCCAGCCATCGCCCGATTCATCAACACCTACTTCTTCAGGATGTCTTGACAGCATTCTGAAGGCATTATTCTTATGAAACAGGCCACCTTCAAACTCTGCTTTCCACAACCCTTTTTCCAGTGCCCGCCAGTTGGTGGTTCTTTCTGATCCTAATAACCTCACATCAGCACCTGTTTCAGCCTGATATGTTATTCGTTTGTCTTCAGATGATCCGCCACGGGCCGGTTTCACCCATTCACGATAAACACCTTCGCGCACAAGGACCACGTCACCAGGCATAGCTACCTGTGCCGCTTTATTTATGGTTAAAAATGGTTTTTCTGATGATCCGACATTTTCATCCGATCCTGACTTAGAAACGTAGTAGGTGTTTCCCTTCTTTTCATCAGCATGTTGTTTGCTGGAGCATGATCCTAATAGCAGTAAAGAAACCATCATACAATAAGAAATGATTCTTAAATACATAACTTGAAAATTAACAGATTATATAAAGCTGACTATTGAGGAGATATCGATATAATTACTTTCCTCTTTCTGATCCTCGCTTTAAATATACATGGGCTTACCGATATGTCAATCAACTATTTCAAGGAAGATGATGAATGATGTGTTTATGTGCAGTTTTTCAACATTTGTTTTAAAAGAAATGATGCCTTGGCAAGGCGGAAAGTGAGGTATTTGTGAGGTGAGTATATCACTGATCAACATAGTCAGTGAAAAAAGAACCACTCCGGCAAGTGGTTCCTTTTGGCAGACTTTGATCTGGCAAAGCCAGCTTTAATTGGTTTTTATGCGTATTCTTATAGTTAATACTGACTAGCAGTATAAACCCAAATCTTTGACTAAGAATGGTTGCTCCCGTTTATAATGATCGATCATCAGTGCACGGTTTACATTGGCAACAATTAATAATTCTGTTTCAGCTACCTGGTTAATTTTCAATATCCTGTTTATTGGAGGACATCCTTTAAACAGGCAATTCCCGCTTTGACTGAAAATGGATAAATAATCCATTTCACCAGGACACTTAATAATAATGTCCTTTCCTACCCACTTAATTGTATACTTCCTGTTCATCACTCTATCGTTTACAGTGCTCATTTGGTAAGCACATCTATTATAAAGACACATTAGTCTTAAAAAAGGGTGACACGATGGTTTTATTTCTTATCACAAATCAAATGAATGAATCATTACATGCACTTAGCTATGATATTGTAATAATCCTGATAATGGCTATCTACCTAAAACCTGTACTTTAGCAGGTACATTCTGCATGCATAATCCTAAAGCTTTTATGCAGTAGCAATTTAATGTAAACAGTTATTCAGTTGCGTATTGTATATCTTAAAATGTATGGCAATAAAAAATCCTAACACTCATAACCAGAGTATTAGGATTTATTTTGTGCCCAAGACTGGACTCGAACCAAAATCTTATCAATCTGAATATCTTTTACTTACAACCACCTTTCTTTATAGGTCCCGATTTAGTCCCTTTTTTAGCTTTCAACACGTTTCGTTAGTATAAATTTACAATATTTTTAAAAGCATTCAAAATTCACATTAGTCAAATTTGAAACATTTTGAAAGCTGTATTACAAATATATGCATGGAATATGGTCCAAAATAATTCAATTTCGCTTAAAAGTAATCACTAATTTCTTACTATTACCTTTGTTGAAAAAATGAGTTCCAATACATTCAATTACATCCTCTTTTCAATGCAGAAAGATAAAACACAAGAGGTAGAATGTAGACTCATAATAGTTAGAAGGTTCGTAAAAATTAATCCTGATGAATCAGTCCATCAGGATTACAAAAAATGATCACAATCTATTATTCAATTTCCAATATGTAGTCAACTGCACGCTGCGCCAAACTGGCAGCAGACACTATAAACTTTTTATCACTCTTAAGCTTTTTAAGCCATCCCTGGATATATGCAACACTGTTGTCTAGCGTAACATTTTCAATGCCACTAATGCCACACAAATAAGCCGCTCCCATCTCGGCAACCAATTCTTCTTGATTATCAGAATTTCATGATAATCAGGATTATCCTAACTAAAACATTATCCCAACTTCCAGAACAAATATTTTAGTTTACAGCGTGTTAATATTATGAAAGTTGGAATAATATTTCTTCAACAAAGTGGACTGTCTTTATTAATCATCAG
>NZ_JBNGPA010000068.1:0-7381 GCF_050589845.1 Carboxylicivirga agarovorans
TTAAGGTAATTCCAAAGTTCACATTCCGCTGGAGTTGCTCTGTTTCTCAATAGTTTTCTCCTATAAATCATTTCTGGCCGGTTACTTTTCATATCTTTCTTATATTGTTGAAAACTAATTTATAAAGTAGACTTAAAACCACCTCCCCTCTCCTTCGTCGAGGTACTCCTCCTTGCCAGGAGGAGAGCTGATTTACAGCTTGCAAAACACTATATATGTGAATGTTTGAATCTTTTCGAACACTCGTGCGCTTTACCCTGGGCTATTAAATATGGCAGACTTACGGCCTGCTATTTACAGCTTGTAATCTATTCCGCAGGAATACAATTTGTGCAAATTTGTGGATAAAATATTAAAAGCTGTCAATCATTATCAGGATAAAAACCTGAACAATACAACCACCTGCTAGTTATAACTATAACAAACCACTTAAACATTGGCTATGAGACGAATACCTACCATATACTTTGCTATACTTTTAGTAAGCGTTATTGCAATAAGCAGTAGCTGTAAATTGACTCCTGTAGTATCTAATTCAGTTCCTGAAATAGACCAGGACAGAGAGGCCCGACTACTCACAGCCTTTTTTGGCAGGGACAGTGACTTGCCCCTCTTAACTTACCTGCTTTCCCCTAAAGCACCCGGAAAAGATGGTATGCCACTTGTTTTCTCCCAGGAGATAGACCCTGAAACGCTCGATGTCAGCGATTTTGAAATTACTACCTTCGATGGTAGCGTTTATAAAGCTGATGATGCCACCTTAAAGCCCGCCAGTGAGGCCTATGAACTACGAACGGTGCTTCTTGTTGGAGAGTATGGTGATCATCCCGATAATCCGCCTGTTAGGGTCAAAGTGGTTGGTGATCTGATGAGTCGCTCCGGTCAGAATTACAAAGGACAGCAGGTTGATGTAATCCCATTGGATGAAGGACCGGTGGTAAGCTATGCAGAGCATTTCACTTTTACTGAAGACTATCCGTTCGTTGAGAAAGGAAGAGGTTGCGACTGTCCGCGTGAAGAAACCGCCGTTGTCACCAGGTTGGTGTGGTCAGGTGGTGTAAGGGCAGTCAATGGCAAAGAGCTAGGTGACAATGAGCTGGAAGCCTTTGAAGTTACATTGGTGCAGGGTAATGATACCATTGTGGTTCACCCCTATCAATTGGCCGATTTAAAAGATAGTGATAATAACATTGATCTCTGCCTCAAAGAACAAGGCATTCCAATCCTCGTGAAGGTCAAATCAGGCATCGCCATTGACCCCAGGGATGATGCCAACCCAGCAACCGAGGCAAAAGTTGTAAGCAGGTGGTAAGCAAACCATAAACAAGTCATTTTAGCCGGGCCTTCAGGCCATTATTTACAGCCAGGTAATCAATTCCGCAGGAATACAATTTGTGTAAATTTGTGGATGAATCATTTGAAGCTGCCAATAAACATCCTATCCCCTTAACTATACAACTACCTATTCCGCTGCAAACTAATTCCTGCATTAACATATTCGCGGTTGCAGCGGGTGGATTGGCATGATGTCATCCCAGGGTGTCGCTGTGCTTTACCCCGATAACCATCCGGGTATGGATGAAATAAAATAAGCCCCCAATCAATCCTAAATTCAGCTATAAAATTTCCCCGAAAACACCCCTTAAACAATTATTCCCATACCAACAATAGCATCCTGTTCCTTTACCTGCATACCGAGCTTATCAATGCCCTGTTTTTCGCTTCAATATAATCCCCTACCCCTTATATATCTGTTCGTTACGAGCGAAATGCACCCTATTTAACATAGTTCACTTTTGCTTATTTTCCCCATATAAATACCAATAATCCCCATACCGTATGGGAAAAACTACTACCAAAAATTACTAATAATGCCCATATGAATATGGGGAAAACAACCACCAAAAGTTTTAAAAACAACACATATGTTTGTAATGAATAATTGTTAAACTTAAATAGGACAGTTATGAAACAATTAAGTCATTATATACCATTATTGTTTGTCGGTACAGTGTTATCAGCATTATACACTATCAACAAAGCAGATGATCATACCAGAACCGTGCTCTCAAATACACAATTAAAAGAAGGCTTTGAATTTTAGATTATATAATTGGCATAAGAAACAGCTTATACGTTTTTGGCGATAGCCTATTCTTTTACTTTATAACCGTCTTAATATTTGCATATCATGTCATTTATAAGGCAGCTTGAAAGGTTTGAGCAACTAGACCTACTTATTAAAAGGCGCACTACCGGTTCAGCCGATTGCCTGGCGCGTAAGCTAAATATCAGCCGAAGCTTGCTCTATGAGCTTTTAAAAACATTAAAAGCCAGAGGTGCCAAAATCAGGTATTCAAGAAGAAGCAATTCCTATTATTACGAAGAGCCTTTTACTATTCTTTTCGGCTGATACGCACTAAGCTTTATAAATAATACAATGCTTGAAGACACTTTTTTTAAAGTCCAGAAATATTGGAATGTACCGAACTGTAATTGTTTACAGAGAACGATGATAAAAATAATTTAAACTGAAATGCTCAACACCAATGATCCTATTTGAAGCACAGAAAATAAGATGGGTGAATAATCACTGATACAATGGCTTAAGTAAGACCGCTTAGACCAGTTCATATCTCTGCAATGTATTAAAAAATAAAGCAGCAGCATGCAAATCAATACCAGCAATACAATTTACATACTTGGAAACGTCCAAAACTGCTATTGCATCGGTGATAAAATGCCCCATATGTTGTTACGTATGCCTTGGCAAAGCATTAAAGAAGAGCTAAAACAAGATGGGTTTATGCAAATCAATGACTTTACGTTGATCAATACAAAGTTCATTATCCACATAAAACCTGGCCGAATAATAATCCTTAAAGGTGGGAGCATTCATAAAGTGTCGCGCAAATTCTGGAAGCACTTTAGAGAATGCCCGCTCGTTGATAAATGGCGATAAGTTCCGTCTAAGTAGCACTGATTTTATAAAATGAATTTTGATGAATTATGAGAAAAGTTCTAGTTACAATTACAGTTGCACTTCTTACAGCAAGTGCATTCTCTGGAGGTGGAGGAAATAATAAAAAGGAACCAAATGATATTGGATATCCTCCAGATTATTATACAACAAAAGAAAAAGATTGTGAAGTCTTTTTGCATTTTATTGATGCGAACATGCTAAATCAACCTCCTGTTTTTGAAGGAGCACAACGTCCATACAATAATATGTATCAAACTTCTAATAGCTCAAATAGTCTAAGTAGAACAGATATCAACAATTATTACTGTCAAATTAAGGTAACTGCATCAGGAGGTTATAGTAAGTCATATAGATGGAAATCTGGCAGTAGTATGGAAATTAAAGTACCAAGTGAAAAGGTCTTTACAATTACAATTGATTATTACGAACCATCATCATGCTCAATTTATACTGAAATAGGAACTAAAAGAGTAAGATACAATTACAAGGGAACAAACATGTCTTTTCGAAATAACTTATTCGCAAGTTTGAAATATAATGGACTATACTAATAACCAATATGATATAACGATGAAAACAACATTTTATTTATTTATTAGTCTTGCAGTATTAAGTGCATGCACAAAGGATGTTAATCCTATCGAAGAAAAAGGACAAGGAGTATTAGATCCGGCTTCATTTAGTAAATTCCTTGAGGAAAAGACTGACGGAGTCTTTTCATTAACCAATTCTACAACAGTTGCGATGCAAACTGGTGATTTTGCTGAAGTTAATGGCGGTTTTACAAATCAGGAAGAGTTAAAAGCAACAAATACAACTGAAAGTTTTGCTTCAATTGGTGGAATTGATGTTTTCAATACAGATAAGAATGGTTTAAAGTCATCAAATGCAGCTGATAAATTATTTGGAAGTAAAGTAGAATTTATCATCAGTAAGTCAGGATCTTTAAAATCAAATCGTATTGATGCAGTAATAGATAGTATGTATGTGCCTTATAAACTATTATTGACTCATCCTGAGTTAGACTTTGAAAATGATAAAATTGCCCCAGGTACCACATTTGAATGGAATGAAGATCCTTTAAATGATCAAGGAGTAGTTTTTACTCTTATTTATGAAGCCTATAATAATTCAGAAGAAATTCAAATAACTAATCCTAAGGATTTTGTTCGTACAGAAATTGTTGTTGATAACGGGAAGCATGTTCTAACAAATGCATTATTTAAAGATGTGCCGGAAGGAGCATATTTATCATTAGTGATTACAAGAGGTAATTACAAATTTGCATCAGCTACTGAAACAGAATCGGATGATATTTTTTCATTATATGCTTATACAGCTGTTGAATTTGGTGCGAGATTTATTAAATAGGAAATAGAATTATAATCGTGCAGGAGAATATAAGCTGATTTAATCTTATGGGAATTGTTTATAATAGTATAATTTACATTGCAATCATCTCTTTAATTTCATTATTAGGAAAGCTTATATCTCCTGTTTTTTATTTCATTTTTTTATTCCCTACTATTAAGTTTATTTTATGTAATCAGCATAAAAAAGTTCAAAAGATAATATTTCTTTTCTTCTCGAATCTGGCATTTTTTGCAATTTTCTTCTATTGGTTTATTGACATATATGGTGTCTTTAAGTTCTTTACTGTTTGTATTTTTTACGCATTTGTATTTCTCTTCCCATTTTTCATATTCTTTAAAAATCGAATACCCTATTACATATGCTCAATTATCTTTATGTCCGCATGGATAGTAATTGAATATACTATAATTCATACCGACTTTCTACCTCCATTTGTCATCCTCGGAAATACTTTACACCCACTTATCATGATTATTCAATTTTATGAATATACCGGAGTTTTTGGAGGTACGTTATGGATACTTCTAGTGAATTGCATGTTTTTCAATGTAATTGCAAAACAAGGGAGACAATACTCATTAATGATTGTTTGTATTTCAATTATATTTCCAGTAGGATTATCCAAAAACTTATTAAATAAGTATAAAAACTTAACCTTAAAAAAAATAAATGTTGGTGCTTTACACTTGAATAATAAAAGCAACAGTTTAAATGATATAAACGAATTAAAAATGATACTAAGAGATATTGATTTAAACGATTCAACTATTCTTGTTTTTCCCGAAAATGCTATAACTAATAAATTAAATATATGTGATTTAAGTGAAGATATAAGGCTATTCTTTTTAAGTAAGACACTCCGGCCTTATCCATTTTCTTCAATTATTATTGGGGCTGATTTGGAAAAGAATATAAACATAGAGAGACATCCGTTAAATTATAATGTTGGAATTGTTATAAACAAAAATGGCTATAATGTTATTTACAAACAGAAGTTTGTTCCATTTGATGAGAACATACCTGAATTAATTCGATTTTTCACAGGGCAATCAAAATATTATCATACCCAAAGTGGCCAGAAGTATTATTGTAATTCTAATGAAAATATAGGAGTTGCAATTTGTTATGAAATACTATACGGTAATTATGTAGCAAATCAAATTGGAGAAAATATTGGTTTATTGACATTGATGACTAAAGAATCTGGTTTAAAAGACAATTCCTTTGCTAAAAATCAATATTTGGGAATAGCAACGATTCGTGCAATTGAGATGCGAAAAACAATAGTAAAGTCATCAACTAAAGGTTATACATCAATCATTGGATTAACTGGTGAAATTTTGAGTACAGTAAAACCATCTGACGATACTCAACTAATAAAAGCAGATGTTGAATTAAACCATATACAAACTTTTTATACAAGATTTGGAGATATCATACCTATACTTTCCATTTCCTTTTTAGTAATAATACTATTATATAACGGCAGGAAAAAATTCATAGACTAAAAAAATGCCACCTTTTCCAAAAACCTGTAATAACCAAATAATTAATACAATGAAGAAACAATTATTAAACTCCTTAACCCTGGTCGCCCTTTTATGTTTTACCTTGTTTATTAGCTCATGTGATGATGATGACAATAACGATAACCCAAAGCCGGAAGATATTGAAACCACCCTTAACAAACTAAAAGGAATTTGGCTGAATACCTCAGCTACAAACTTCAATGCTTTTGCCTTCATGGGTGATAGTAAATTACTTGAATATACCGACAATGGTATTAGCTATTACAGCTATGAAGTGATCGAAGCCGATAAAATAAGAGTAACGCGTTTATGGAACGTTGGTGATGATAAAGAAGAAACAGTACATGAATTAACCTTCCATAATAATGACAATCAGCTTGTAATACCAGGTTTAATTGCTGTTGATCATGGTATAACGGGTTTCGAGGATGTTAACCTGATGCGCATTGATCCTCTTCAAATGCTGAATAATTTACACTTTCCAAACCCTCAATTAAATGAAATTACCGATCAATGGTACCTTGAAGCTTATATAACCATGGATGATCTTGTTCTTCAACTACCTTCACAAGCATCTATTGGCGAACCAGTTACCCTCGAGCTTAAAAGTGATGGCTCTTGTAAGGTACAAACTGTAAACAAACTGGAGGGTACGTTCTCATTGCACAATCGTCTTATTGATCTTGAACTCACCGGAACTGAAATGAATGAAACAGACTTTACAAGGCCTGTGAGCAATAGCCTGGCGAATGAATCCTTATCAGTTTTTGTAATTGGTAATGACAGACTGGTTTTAGTTGGAGATTCAATTGCCATGCTATTTAAAAGCAGTAGTAAGAATAAACTTTGAGTCCGGGCTTAACATACCCTTGAAATGTATGCTCCTCTTGTTCCTCCCAAAAGAATAAGAGTTTGAGCAAAATAGTTAGAATTATAAAAAAGTATCCAAGGGTTTATCATTTCCCAACGCACGGTACTTCCCTTTTACACATAGCTAGAGGGGAAGTACCATGCTAACGGTTTGGGGATCACTATCACAGATTATCAAGTGTCTTTCAAAAATTACAGATTGCCGCTCGGTTTACCGTTTTGCCTGCAAAGAATTTCGCTCCAATAGCTGTGTGTAATATTTTTTGGAGCTGTAAATAAAAAGTGCGTTGGCCTGAGCAATAGTCCGGGCCAAGGGTAGCGAGAAAGCTTCAGGGCGCACTTGAGGTGGTTGTGGGCCGGCAGGAATGAAGGCTGATGCGGGCTGAAGGATTCTATTGCTCTAGACTTTTTTCCTTTCTTTTTGCGGCAATGGGATCGGAATAGTTAAGAATTGAATATTCTTAACTATTTCAGCAGAAGTAGGGTTTGGGACAAAGTCTTTTAGTGTTCGAAAAGAAGTTTTATAAACGTATAGATCTATGCATCATGTAAATCAGCTCTCCTCCTTACAAAAAGCTACTCTTTACTGTTATTATTGTTCAATATGCTCATAGCAAGCAAATAA
>NZ_JBNGPA010000069.1:0-6683 GCF_050589845.1 Carboxylicivirga agarovorans
TCATTATAAACATGGTATTCCCCATCTAATTCGATAGCTAGCTTTAATTGAGGACAATAAAAATCCAGAATGTATTGCCCAATAGAATGTTGTCGCCTAAACTTCAGATTGCATATTCTTTTTCCTTTAAGGTAATTCCAAAGTTCACTGTAGCCTTCCCTGACATTCCGCTGGAGTTGCTCTGTTTCTCAATAGTTTTCTCCTATAAACCATTTCTGGCCGGTTACTTTTCATATCTTTCTTATATTGTTGAAAACTAATTTATAAAAAAGACTTAAAACCACCTCCTCTCTCCTTCGTCGAGGTACTCCTCCTTGCCAGGAGGAGAGCTGATTTACAGCTTGCAAAACATTATATATGTGAATGTTTGAATCTTTTCGAACACTCGTGCGCTTTGCCCCGGACTATTCATCCCCGATAGTTATCGGGGGCAGACTTGCAGCACGCTAATTATATTACTGAATTAAAGTGTTTTTGTATCATTTTCCATTCATCAGGTGAAAGAATTGATGACAGGTCGAAATAGGTCTTTTTAAACTGATTGTAAAAGTTGTAGCGTATTTGGTTAATTTCCTTTCGATTGGCAATGATAGAATCCTCGCTGGTCTCATAATTACGAAGACTGTTTATTAAACCAAAATAACTTATCTCGTAATCATCCAATGCCCTGTGAAGGTGTTGTTCAAAGCTTTCAATAATAACAAGAGCTGAAGGGTTCATGCCCTTTTTATCAATGCTTTGTCGTGTTTTCTTCTTTAGTTTATTAATTCTTTTAGCCAGTTTGTTCTTTCTTTTTAAATAGTTCTTTTGGTGCTTAGTAATTTGCTTGTCAATTTTACTGAGTGCTTCATTCCATTGTTCCTGCTTCAGTTCCTTTTTAAATACCCTGCGGCTTTTCATGGAAATGGAGTCCATGTACTCATATTTCTCAATATAGACCTTCAGGTAGTTGTCAAATTGACTTTCTTTTAATCCATAAGCCAGCCGTTCCTTACGGAATTTTTTGGCGGTTTGACGATTGGATTTTGTTATGCGGTCGGCTGCTTCTTTGTATTCATCTATTTCAGCTATCACGACTTTGCGGGTCGGTTCATCCAACTCACGCTTACAATAGTTTTCAATTTTAGGCACAATAAACAGGTCAGGTTCTCCGGCAAAAAGCAAAGAAATAAGAAAGGCTATCAGCATCTTTTTAAGGTATCAATGTATGTTAGAATAGTTTTAACTCAATAAAAGATAAGCCATATCTTATTAAGAGTCCAGTAAAATCATTCTGATATAATTTTATGGACGGGCACCGGCGCCTGAATATTCATGCTCTTAAGAGCTTTGTGTATGCTCAGGGCGATATCACTGTCTGCATCTAAGGTATCTGAAAAACTGGTCCAGTAGATAAGTGAAAAATGCAGGTTCCCATCCTGGTTAAAACCATGAAAGAAAGTCTTTGGAGCCGGGTTGGTAAACACCCTTGGATGTTCGCTTGCCATGGAGTTGAAAACAGCAATGACCTCCTCCGGTTCGGCCAGTGATGAAGTGATAATAGTAATTTTACTTCTGCGATCTCTGTTTCCCAAGGTCCAGTTTTCAACTTTCTTGGAAACCAGGTCACCATTGGGAATAATTATTTCAGAGCCATCATAGGTTTTAATTTTACTGGCTCTTACGCCAATGCTGGTAACAACGCCCATTTCATTGTCCACCTCAATGGCATCGCCCAGGTTAATGGGACGCTCAAACGCAAGTATTAAGCCCGAAATAAAGTTCAGGACAATGTTTTGTAATCCAAATCCAATTCCTACACCAAGTGCACCAACCAATAAGCCAATTTTGGAAAGGTCAAAACCAGCTGCCGACAAACTCATATAGAAACCTATGGAAATAATAAATATGCGTGCCAGCAAAGAAATGGCCGGAGCAATACCACGGGGTAAATACTTGATAAGCCATTCATCCTGGAAAACCCTGGCAACAAAGTGGGAAATAAACAGCGTACAGGTAAAAATGAAAATAAAGGAAAGGATATCGCCTATGGAAAACTGCATTTCGCCTACTTTGGCCTCCAACTCCAGAATATTACCTATCCATATCTGAAGGTATTCATACACTTCAAAGCCCGACAAGGTAAAAATACCCCAAACGATGATTCCTGCTAAGCTTAGAATCGGGCTGATACGTTTTTGTACAACATTGGCAAAGTTAGATATGGTAGCAAGTGATATGTGATTTCTGAATTTAAACAGCAAAATGATAATACTGGTGGATATTTGAACCGTTAGGTAAACAACCGCTCCTAAACCCACTGAAGTTACAGTGGCAGAAATAAGAAACCGTGATAATCGCACCATTCCGATAATATTGGCGATAAACGCACTCACGGTAAATAGGATAAAGAATGGTAGGATGTATTTATTGAATATTGAAATCTTCGGAAACATCTGTGGAGATGATGATATTATTTTTCTTCCATAGATCAGCACAAAGGCAAGCATAAGAGAATTGATTAAAACAAAACTTCTCGCTGATAATGAAGCAGGTTCCAAATCGTCATATAAATACTCGATGAAGGTAATGGCAATTAAAAGCAATAAGGGCGTTTTGATCTTCTTATGAGTAAGCCTGGGTAGTAAATAGGCTGTAGCAGATAAGATGATTAATATCAAAATGATGGCATAGATAGGTATAAGTCCCTCGTGGAAAAAAGCCGATATTAAAACCCCCATAGTCAGTGTAGCTGATATGGGATTGTTGATAATAACATTTGCCTTGCGTTCAAGGGGCGTATTGAGCTTGTTGCGGCTTTTCTTCTTTTTGCGTTTTACTGCAATAAGCAGTATTAATAGCAAAAGGCAAAATATAAGCTGTAAAAGAAAGGTTTGGTAGTTTGAGGCAACAAACTTGCGTAAGTGGCTCATATCATCCTTTAAACCGGTGCTTAGAATCTGAAAGTCATTTATTTTGGCAGTTTCAGCTGCAACGGTGTCTTTTTGTGCCTTCCCTGACCGCCATATTGGAGGACTGTCAAATACAAAATACTCCTTTTGTAGTTGAAATTCGCGTTTGTTAATTTCAGCTATCACGTCGTTGATTATAATTGCAACACTCGTCAGGCGTTTTTGGATCACAAATATGCTATCGAGCTTTACCATGCTTAAGCTTAGCAAATCCTCAAGCGTAAAAACCACGGTGTCAATATTTGCAAATAATTCTTCTGACGCGGTATTACTTGCCAGGCTCTCTTTTGTGTTTTTCCATCGCGTAATTTCATGAACCACTTCATCGCTCAGACCATTTATATCTTCCAGGCGCTCATTAACAGAGTTTTGGTGCTTTTTCAATTGGCTTTGGTAGCTTTTCCACTCTACCATTAGTTCACGTAAGCTTCTCTGAGAGTAGTTATTAAGGTTTTCGATTAGAGAATCTTTATGATAGTTGGCATCTGTATATATAAGGTTTAAAACCGAATCAATTTCATTTCTATTAAGTGTTTGCTGGAGAATCGTACTTAGGTAGCGAATTCGTTGATCCAGTTTCTCTGTCTCAACAGAAATATCTTTCAAGGCAATGGTTTCAACGGCCTGTATTTCCTCTTTTGGAACATTGTCAGTCTCGGAATCAGTCTGCGCCTTTAGCTGCCCTTTCTGAAAAAGAAGAAACAGCGAAAGGAATAAAATAAAATAACTTCTCCACGTTTGAAATACTGCAGGCATATGATTGTCTTTAATTTAGAACAACAACAACTATAAAAAGTTAAGGCATTTTTTTGAAATGCATAATATTAAATGCTGTTGTCGCATTGATCTTAATCCAATTTTACAGCTTGAAGTAAAAATCTTGTGCCTAAAATTAGAATATCAGCATACGGAGGAGTGCTTTCACTAATTTAATGAGATAGTTTTTTCGTTAATCCTACCACTCAACTTGCTACTTGCTTCGGGACACGTTCGGTAACGCTTCGGTAATCCTTCGGAAGGGCTTCGGTAATCCTTCGGTAAATGTTCGGCTACGCGCGTAGTCGAACATTTACCGAACAAATACCGAAGAAGACCCGAAAAGGTGTCGAGTTTAGCCCGAAAAATGTCCGAAACAGCTTCAAATGGGCCGAAAAATGACACGATTAGGTGCTTTTTCAGTGTTTTTCGGTCAAAAACAGGTAATTCTCTAACCTTTGATTATTAATGATCTAGTGGTAAAAGGTCTGATAATTTGCCTAAGGGGCAATATGTCAATGATATAGGTTTTTACTCAAATTACAATGCATGCATTGTAATTGACCACAGCTTATCAATCTTGTATGTTTGCTGAAAGATTAATTGTCAATCATTCAAATGCAAAATTATGATAGCGGCAGATACATAGCGTGCAGAACAAAGCCTTATTCAGGTGTGCAGAAACGGGCCCTTACTGTGTGTAAGCAGTAAGCCAATTAATAGTCGAATATTCAACTTGTTAGTTCTGAAATTAGTATATTTATATTTTGCCAAAAGCATAAGCATTACCAAAACTACTTAAACGATGAAGAGACAACTTACCCTGCTCATTGGCTTCATTATGTTTGTCAATGTAATTATAGCTCAGTCAAAGGATGAACTGGCCACGCAGCTTGCCAATCCGGTGGCATCGTTGATCAGTGTTCCTTTTCAAAGTAATTTCGACTATGGTGTTGGTCCCAATGAAGGCTTTAAATACACCTTAAATGCCCAGCCGGTTATTCCTGTTTCCATCGGTGAAAACTGGAATATGATTAGTCGAACCATCGTACCCATTATTTCTCAGAATGATGTGATTGCAGATGGTAGCAGTCAAAGCGGAATGGGAGATATTGTACAGAGCCTGTTTTTCTCACCAAAAGCACCTACGCCAGGTGGGTTAGTTTGGGGTGTTGGACCTGTTCTGATGTTTCCAACAGCCACTAATTCTGATGTTGGACTGGAGAAATGGGCAATTGGACCAACAATAGTAGCTTTAAAATTATCGGAAACGTTGATTTACGGTGTATTGGCCAATCATTTGGTATCGTATGCAGGTAACGAGGACCGAACAGATGTTAATGCTACTTTCTTTCAACCTTTTATCTCCAAAACAGTGGGAAAAGGCCTGTCTGTTTCCCTGGCTTCGGAAAATACCCAGAATTGGGATGCAGATCTGATCTTTGGTTTCACAGGTATTTATGCCAATCAGATCATTCGTATCCGTAAGCAACTGATACAAGTTGGTGGAGGTCCAAAAATGATTTATAGCAATAAGAGTAAAACCGATTGGGGCTTCAGGATCAACCTGGTACTTCTCTTCCCAAAAAGTAATTAATAAGCTGAGATGGAAATTTAATGCCGGACTCAGGTCAATAGTAATAGTTTAAACCTAACAAAATGAGAAAAAGAGCTTTAATAGCAATTGCATGTGTGTTATTGATAAGTGGTGCTTTCGAAGCACTGGCATGTACAGGAATCAGATTAATCGCCAAAAATGGTGATGTTGTTTACGGGCGAAGTATGGAGTGGGGGGCTTTTGACCTTAACTCAAGAGTTGCTATTGTTCCCCGCGGTTACACCTTTACCGGATTAACGCCTGATGGCACTAAGGGCATGAAATACACAGCCAGGTATGGTTTTGTAGCCCTGGATATGCTGCACAAAGATTTAATGTCAGACGGAATGAATGAAAAGGGGCTGAGTCTTGGTATGTTTTATCATCCCGGGTATGCGGTATACGATGTGTATAAAAAGGAGAATGCAGACCAGACCATATCGAGCCAGGAAGTAGCCAATTATATATTGGGAAGTTTTTCTACCATTCAGGAAGTGAAAGAAGGCATGCCCCATGTAAACGTTGTTGGTGTGGTTGAAGAAGCCATAGGTATCATTGTTGAGGCCCACTGGATCGTGACGGATAAAACAGGTCAGTCGGTGGTGATTGAATACACTGATGGTCAGCTAAAGATTCATGATGCACCATTGGGTGTTATTACCAATGCTCCTAATTACGACTGGCACATGACCAACTTAAGTAACTACCTCAATTTGTCTATGTTTTCTGTTGAACCAAAACAATTACAAGGCATTAAGTTTTCACCCACAGGAGCCGGTTCTGGTATGATTGGTTTACCCGGTGACAATACACCTCCCTCGCGTTTTATAAGAGCAGTGGCGTGGTCGCAGACAGCCCGTGAAACCCGGGATGGTAAGGAAACGGTTTATGAATTGTTCCGCATTTTAGACAACTTCAACCTGCCATTAGGGCCTGACGGAGCTGAAGGTGCCGGACATGGTGGTAATACAGATATGATGCGAAGCTCTACCATCTGGACAACTGCCTGGAATCAAAGTGATATGACTTTGAGTTTTCATACGCAGCACAATCGGCGTGTACGTTTTCTGGATATGAAAACAATCGACTTTGGTAAGATGGGAGAGAAGATTATTCACATGACGTTTGACGACACGAAAGAGCAGGATGTGAAGGTGCTTAAGCTTGGAAGTTAAAGACTTTACTTTTACTCGCCGGATGAGAAGGACGTATTGTCTTTGGTCATCCGGTGAGATGGAACCACGGTTTCTTTTTTTGACCACGGATATACTCTAATAAATTACAATTTTTTAAGCCACTTTTTCATTGGAGCTGTTCATATTTCTTTCTCTAGGATCAAGACAAATATAGTCTTGACTGTATGGTTTCTTGTTTTGAAC
>NZ_JBNGPA010000070.1:0-5000 GCF_050589845.1 Carboxylicivirga agarovorans
TAATTGCATTAGTCAAATATGTGTTTAACAATAATGCGTATAAAGAGTAGCTTTTTGTAAGGAGGAGAGCTGATTTACATGATGCATAGATCTATACGTTTATAAAACTTCTTTTCGAACACTAAAACGCTTTGCCCCGGGCTATGATGTGGCAGACTTATAGCCTGCTATTTACAGCTTGGTTAAATTATGTAGTTTATTAGTTTAATAGTTTAGCAATTTAATCTTTCAACTTATAAACTTTTCATCAATTCAACTCATCAACTATTAAACCAGATTTTTACTCATCGGATGACAAGAAATCATCACACATCGTTATCCGGTGAATTGGAATATGCATCATTTCTTCGGTATTTGTTGTAGTCAGCTTCGCACATCCTTCGGGAAGGCTTCGGAAGGTGTTCGGTAATCCTTCGGTAATTGTTCGCTACGCGCGTAGACGATGAAATACCGAAGGATTACCGAAGAAATACCAAATAAGCCCCGATTATGGTCCTATTACGCCCCTAAAAAGGCTTAAACAGGCCGGATAAGTGGCAATTTTGTATCATTTTCTATGTTTTTTTGGTAAAGCAGGCATTTTCCCTAACGTCCTTTGCATACTGTTTTTAACATAAATCGCATGAAAAACAACTTAAGTATCATGTAATGTGCAACATAGACTTTTTGCCAAATTACAATGCATGCATTGTCATTGCAATGAGCTTGTAATCGCTATATGTTTGTTGAATAGTAAACTCAAAATACAACGATTATGAAGGTGAAGAAATTGAATAAGTGTATTTATGGCTGGAGTAACAATAAACTAACTACCCATAAATTTTTGAGCGGACTAATATTCCTTGATAACGGCGGTGATGGGCATAGGATAAGCCAGGGAGTCCCCCAGCTATGCCCTGATTGTGTCGATTTTAATTCGGCCTGCTTTTGCAATGTTGTTAGCGCACTCACAACTGCCGCGCAAGAACGATAGCTATCGTTCTTTTCGCATGATACACTCCCCCCCCGCGAAAGGATGCGCGGTAGCGATGTACTTTGGCATCACTGATACAATGAACCAGCTATAACTATACACACCCTAAAAGAGATTAGGATTAACACCAAAGCATTTATCGATTGATTCGATCATAACCGAAAAAAGTGAAGAATTGATTCAACACCATGAATTGTTGAAATACATAAAGTATGCATTAGCCAGATGTAACTTTTTGGAATAAATACATAATTAATATAGATTTGATATGCTTTATATAATACCAATATGGTACAATAAAAAGCATAAAGCCGTATATCGACTGGTTGGTGGCCATAAAAGGAATATGAAATATATAATTAACATATTGATATTGTTACTTCTGTCAACATCAGGATTTGGTCAGATTAGAAAGAAAGATTTGATTGGTGAATGGCAAACTAAGAATGATGATAGCTTATATTATAAAAAGGATACCATAACTCTATTTGAGAATATAAATTATTTATACGATACCAAGACTTGTTATTTGATTAGATGGACTTTAAACAAGAGAACTTTCAAAATTGACATAACAAACCGGATGAAATCATAACCATATGAATTATATAAAATTATTTACTATTGCGGCTTTGCTATTTTGCCTGACTAATATTTATGCACAATCAGATTTTCGGCCTGGTTATATAATTACCAACAATAAGGATACAATAAATGGCTTAATTCAATATACTAGTGAGAATAATCTTCATAAGAGATGTGTTTTTAAAGTTAGTGTCGATAGTGATAAGAAAGAGTATAAACCATCAGATATTATTGAATTTCAGTTCACAGACTCTAAATTTTATCGTTCAATTTTAAACCCATCCATAGCAGATGAGAATGTTTTTGTAGAGGTTCTTCTTGATGGTTTTTATAATCTATATTACTATTTAAATAATGATTTTTCATCTTATTATATGGAAACTGATGATGGTAAGCTATGGGAAATGCCTGTTAAATTAGTTAAAATAGAGAAAGATGGTAAAATATATCAAAAACAAGATAATCGCTACAAAGGAGTTCTCTATATTTTGTTTCAAGATTGTCCTGAAATCAAACCATTGATTGATAGGACTAAATTGGATCATAAAAGTTTAATAAAAGTTACTAAAGAATATCTTTCCAGGGTATGTTCTGAAGAGATATGTATCATATATGAACGTAAGCCACCAGCTTTTAAACTAAATATTATACCGTTAGTTGGTTACAACAAAAATAATCATACTCTGTCCATTATACCAACAAGTCTTGGTGATAATTATGATAAGGTTACATATTCGTATTCAAGTAATTCATTCTTTTTAGGATTAGGAATTAATTTAAAATTACCTAGGATAATCGATAACTTTTCTATTTATGCAACTGGACATCTTTATAATGAATCATTTTCTACGCTTCAGTCCTCAATGGAATTGCAACGTGTTACAAACTATATACTTGATGTTAATGATAAAAAGGGAATAGGTACATTTTCATTTCGTTATCTATTTCCCGGAAAGTTCATGAAACCATATATTTCTGGAGGTGTATTTTATCAAAAAACATTTGATCGTGACTTAACTTTTGTAAAAGAGTCTGAGATGATGGATGGGGAGTTTTTTACACAAACGCTACCAATTAATGATTACTCCCCTTCTCTTTTGGGTTTAGTAGCAGATATAGGTGTGGAATTAAGAATTACAGACAATAACAGTTTAATGCTTAATTGTTCTATTTACAATGCTTCAGGTAATACTCCAGAAGTTGAAGAAAAAAGTAAAGGTTTAAAATTTATTGTTGGATATATTTTTTAATTATAAATTTCTTAAAGAACTCTTTAAATAAGGTTTATTAAAGAATTTAATTGCATTAAAAGTTGGAATTAGAATTAAGGTAATCAACATAGAAGGAAAATAGTTACGTTGTACAACAAATTGCATAATGCATCCCCCCCTATGGGATGGTACGCATCATGCACTTGACCGTTATGCTCAAATTAAAACCATGCAGAGTAGATTAAACAAGATATCTATTCATTAAGAGCTGATTAAATCCTGCCGCCAACAAGATTTTTTAAACCACTGACATATAGCATATTATTGTTATTTTTATTTATATTTACCATAAGTCAAAATTGCCTATCTGAAAAAGCCCGACTAATTATTATTGCGTAGACTACAATTAGTATTTAATATAAACCCGTTAGCATGATAATTAAGAGAAAAGGATTTTTAGCATTACTCATGATCGCATTTATGTTTTTTTCTAGTTCAGATTGTATTGCCGAAAAAACACTTATTCCTAAAAAAACAGGCTCAGATGATTTAATTACAAACTTTTTAAGAGCTGTGAACTCCGGTGATAGGGAAAGAATGGGTAACTTCATCACTGAGAATTACTATCCTATAATCTTAAAGCGAGCACCATTGTCGGAAATCACAAGTCTGAATATGGAGTTCTACTATCAGACCGGAGGATTAGGCTACGAGCTAATCCGGGTAAATCCACACACTTCAAAATCCGTATCTGCCGATCTGTATAATAAACTTACCGACACATATGTCAACATACAAATTCCAGTAGCGGATACAGTATCATTTAAAATTAACTGGCTGATAAAAGTAAATCCGATTAAGGCCAAAGAAGGCTATGCGATTCCAAATAAGATAAGTGAACAAGAGCTTTTGGAGAAGGTTAATTTTGGCCTGAAGAAAATGAAGGAAAATGATGAGTTTTCAGGAGCCATTTTAATTGCAAAAGACGGAAAACAAATTTTTAAGGAAGCTGTTGGAGATGCATCCAAATCGTACCTGATCAAAAATAAGGCAGACACCAAATTCAATATCGCATCGGTTGGAAAAATATTTACCGGTCTTGCTGTCATGCAATTAGTTGAAAAGGGCATTTTATCTTATGATGATTACGTCAATAAATATGTTGAAGCAGAATGGTTAAATCCTGAGGTGGCTTCAAAAATTCAGATTAAGCATCTTTTAACGCATACCTCAGGTCTTGGTGATTATTTTAAAGATGCCTATTCGCAGAAAAGCATACCTGTTTTCAGAAGCTTAAGCGATTACAAAACATTGCTATCGGACGATGAACTTGCGTTTGAACCTGGTTCGAAATTTTCATACAGTAACAGTGGGATGCTAATCTTAGGTGTAATCATCGAGAAAGTAAGTGGAATGTCCTATTTTGAATATCTTGAAACTAACATTTTCGTGCCCGCAGGAATGAGCAACACTGGAGGTTTTTACAAGGATCGACCAGTTGACAATCGTGCCACAGGCTATACTAAAATATATGAAAACGGGACTGTGTCATACGATAATCATCAATATACCAGGATAATGAGGGGAAGCCCTTCGGGAGGAGCCTATTCAACAGTTGAAGATTTTCTCAAATTCGAAACAGCCTTAAGGACACATCAACTGCTATCCGCCGAAAATACCAAATTATTATTTGAAGGTCGGGATGATTTGAATGTTAGTTTTCATAGTTATGGGTTTTTTATAGAAGAAAGCAATGCAGGCAAAGTAGCAAGTCACAAAGGTGATGGAAGAGGAGTTAATGCTCAGTTTAATATGTACCTGGACAATGGGTATACTTTCGCTGTGTTATCGAATTACAGTCGCCCATCCGCGAAAACAATAGCTGATATAATAAGTTCTTTAATAAATAATTTAGAATAAACCCGGAGCCGGAATGGCTGACCTTCGAGCGGCAGCACCGTTCGACCAGTAGACCCCTCAGCTCACCACATAAAATCTTTACACAATCGAACATTTGCTATGCTGGTGCATGGAATACAAGTGCCCGAAGACCAATTGCTATTGCACCGGGTTGACGGGCGTTAGGTAACCCGGGGCGTTGCTGCGCTTTGCCTTTTAGTGTTCGAAAAGAAGTTTTATAAACGTATAGATCTATGCATCATGTAAATCAGCTCTCCTCCTTACAAAAAGCTACTCTTTACTGTTATTATTGTTCAATATGCTCATAGCAA
>NZ_JBNGPA010000071.1:0-4938 GCF_050589845.1 Carboxylicivirga agarovorans
ACTATATTTGTCTTGATCCTAGAGAAAGAAATATGAACAGCTCCAATGAAAAAGTGGCTTAAAAAATTGTAATTTATTAGAGTATATCTGTGGTTTAAATATATAGGAGCTGTAAATCAATTAATCAATTAATCAGTTCATCAATTAATCAGTTCGACAGTTTATCAGTTCACCAATTAATCAGTTCACCAATTAATCAGTTCGACATTTTATCAGTTCGACATTTTATCAGTTCGACCAATAAACTCATCACATCCCAATCCTCACAGTATCAACCTGCTAACCTTATCGCGTGTAGTGCCGGAGTATTCATCCAAAGGGTTATCAATCAGAACAAGTTCCTCCAGTTGACCGGGTTTTAGTAAGTGAAAAGGAAAGCTCCTGAGTTCATTGTTGTTCAGGTAGATATTTCTTAAGCGTGGTGCATCCAGTAAACACTCACATCCACTGCTCACCTGGTTATCACTCAGGTCAAGCAGATCCAGAGCCGCCAGACTACTGATTACTTTGGGAACAGTTGTAAAGTAATTCTGACCAAGATAAAAGCGTTGTAAACGGCTCAGGCGGCCAATTGATGAAGGTAGATGACTTAATTGATTGTTGCGTATATCAATGTATTTGAGTGATGTCAGTTGCTCTATCTCCTGCGGTATCTCTTTAATGCCGTTTTCCCTTATGTCTAGATACTCCAGGTGCTTTAATTGAAACAACTCATCAGGAATACCCCCCTTAAGGCGGCATTTCAGTATACTTAAATGAGTGACCTTATTGTCGTCGTTTAAAACATACCCCTTGGTTATCCAGCTTATCTTTTTTAGCTGTTTTAATGGCCTTGGGAGTTGTTTACTGAGCGCTTCTATGCATGCAATATCTGACATCAACTAAATTTTACCCGAATATACTAAGGAATTGATGAAATAGTATATTGTTTATAAAAAAAGCCCCATGGGCTTTGCCTTTCATCCTGAATGACAATTAATAAAAATATCAACAAAGTGATCGATAACTGGGCATAATAGATGTTTTCTGCTCTACAAACCCTGAATACATAACATAACTAGTAGGCATGTATATTGCTTTAATGCGCTGCTTAGATGCTTATCTGGTAAAATATTTTCAGCTTGATTTATTGCGACGGGTACGAAAGGTATGGTATTAGCAAGGCAGTGATGGAATTATTGAATTAAGTAAGTACTTACTTAGATGTACATTTGGAATACATACATTTAAAATTTAGATTTGATATGCTTTATATAATACCAATATGGTACGATATAAAGCATAGTGCCGTATATTGACAAGTTGTGCGGCATGATGTGACGTCCAATTAACACAAAAATCTAAACCAAACAAAATGAACAGATTATTACTGATTACATTAATTTTCTCATTTCTAACTCTTATGACTTCAAAAGCCCAAGAAGGAAATTGGGATGTCTATATGGCTCAGTATGAAAAAGGAGCTGGTTCAATAGCCCTAAATATGGATTTAATAGGTATAGCACCCAATAAAACCTTACCCTTTATACTTATTACAGGTGTGAAATTTGATAATTGCAGGGAAGATGGATTTCCAAATAGTGATGAATTTGAGAAGTTATATAATGTATCAGATAATATTGAGAATCTAATAAAGGAAAATGTAGCTTATGAACTAGCAGGTACTTTTACGTATCAATGCGAACGACTTGATTATATATATTTATCTGACACTATATCCATTAGGAAAAAGTTAATCGAATTGTATACATCAAAATTTGGAAACTATGAATACTTTATAAATCTTAAACCTGATAATTCATGGAAGGCATATAAAGAATTTCTATATCCTAATGAGATAACTCAAGAGTATATGTCTAACCAAAAAGTATTATTTCAATTGCAAAAGGCTGGGGATAACCTATCAAAACAAAGACAAGTTGACCATTGGATTTATTTCTCACAGGAATCAAATAAAGAAGAATTCAAAAAGTATGTTGAAAGTTTGGGCTTCAAGGTAGAAGGTCAGCAAAATGATAAGAATTTTGAACTACCTTATCAATTGCACATATCTCGTATAGATTACATTTACCCTGAATCAATAAATAAAATCACACTTGAACTTAGAAAGAAAGCTAAAGATTTAAATGGTGATTATGATGGTTGGGAAACATTTGTAATCACAGAATAAAAATACGACAGCACAACAAGCCATCATAAAGTAGCCCAGGCTTTGGCGGGGTTTGGGAGTTCTGCTCCCGCGTCAGCTAAGGCAAAAACAAGAAAGCGAATATACCACACACCCAGGCCACTTCATATGGCCGAACGTTGGATTTCATTAAAAAATAGCACCTACACAAAATGAATTTGGAAAAATCAATAAAGAATAAGCTCAGAATAGTTCTTATTAGTTTTATGATACTCTTATTGCCATTGGGATATTAAATTAGGGTTACATTTATAATGGATAAAACTAATAAGGTTTATCAGAATGCTATTGAAATAGGTGGACAACAAAATATATTAGCAGCCATAAATCAGATTGATAAGGCTCGCTCTTTTATCTTTTGGGATATTTACATGCTACATCAAAAAGCTCAATTGCTGTACAAACTTAAAAAGTATAGACAAGCAATAGAGACCATCAAACATAAAGACAATTTCATCTATCAAGGACTTCTCTACGAACACCTAGGCAAAAGCGATTCAGCTAAGGTATGCTATAAAAAAGCAATTCCTGGACTTAAAAAAGCTCTGAAAAAACAAAAAGATAATATTTACTTGTATTCAGAAAATCAAAGACGTGTTGCTTTGATGTATGCTTTTTTAGAAGATTCCGTGAACTCGAAGAAATATCTAAAACCGATTTCAAGTAAACTGGATTATTTCAGTCGAGACATGATTTTGCGATATGACTATTATATCGATGCATATAAAGGTGGTGGATATAAGGACTTTATTGAAGGCGAAACAGTTTATTATAATGCGGATAGTATTCCGAATGACCTTGATAGGGATAGTCTGTTTAGAGCGAATCGATTCTTTTATAATGGCTGTTTCGGCAATCAATATGAAATAAAGAAAATATTTGAGGATAAAGCCCTTTCTATTGGCATGCAGAAAAGCAATAACGAAACCCAGCAATGGCTAATAAATCATAAGTGAATCGACTCGTTTAGGTTGGTTCTCAGCTTCGGCAAACAGCGCCAAATAGTCGATTTATGAACAAAAGATTTGTTTATTTTGGGGTTCATGATTTTCAATTGGCTTAAAATAAAAAGGTAAAAACAAATACAACGCTTTGGCTCAGTTCAGCTTGGAACGTTTGTAAGGTTAAAACTCCCTGACGGCGCCATACCGCGGGACTGTTAGTCGCAATAAGAACATTGCACCTGACAATTTGTTAAGTATTGTATGTTTAATATTTAATGCCTACAATAAATGAAATCAAGATATATAGCATTGTCGATTATTGTTATTATATCAATAGGGATTACTTGGGTCATTGAACCATTCTCTTTAAATCCCTTTAAACGAATCGAAATTCCGCTGGCTATTAGTGAAACAGATTTTGATTGTCAGGATTCTCTAATTATGTGGGTAGATTCATTTGAGAGTAAAGCAAACGATAAAATCAATGCCTTTATGGCCTCCAATGAATTTTTAGGGGTTACCGCAGGTGTCTACATAGATAATTGTGGTACCTACATAAGTGGAGCTGGTTTTACTGATAAAAGTAAGCAAAGCATTACTCAAGGCAATATGTTAGGAAGAATAGCCTCTATTACGAAACCAATGACTGCCATTGCAATTATGCAATTGTACGAAAAAGAATTAATCGATTTAGATGTACCTATTCAAACTTATATTCCGGAATTTCCTAAAAAAGCCAAAGGAGAGGTTACAATTAGGCAACTATTAAAGCACACGGCAGGAATTACTCATTATTCGTCAAACCTGGATGCACTTTCATTCACCCAATATGCTACATTAAAAGATGCTATAGATGCTTTTAAGGATGAGGAACTTGCTTTCGAACCAGGGACTCAATACATGTATTCCTCTTATGGCTATACCATATTAGGAGCAATAATTGAAGAAGTAACACAATTGAGTTATGGTGAATATATGAAGATAAACATCTGGGATGTAGCGGAAATGTCCAATACCAGTCTGGAAGATGACAAACAAGATTACCCTAATAAATCGCAACTTTACCTTAAATTAGGCTCAACCTATATTAAAAGTCCAAAAACTGACTTAAGTATTATTTATCCGGCAGGAGGTGTGCAATCTACCATAGCGGATTTGCTCAAATTTGGAGAAGCGGTTTTGCATAATAGACTCATTGACAGTTCTTCTTTGGAGATCATGATAAATGCAACAGATGAATTAGCTCCAGCTATTGGCGATGATCCTTATGGTTTTGGTTGGGCTGTTTATGATGACCCAACATATGGTAAAATTATCCAGCATGGAGGAACACAACCAGGCACAAGTTCATTCTTTTCCATTTTTTTAGATCATAAAATTGTGAGTGCCGTTTTATCTAATAGTTATGGAAGTCGTTCCAGTGCCTTCTTTCTATCAAAAGATATCGCAATTCTGGCTATGGAAAAATAAAGTGCGTGTCAATGTATAACAATAATTGCCTGACGACATTATGTGGTAGTCTTAACCTCCTGCCATCAGCCCAGAATGGGCTGAACATGGTAGAGATGTATTGATACTCATCGAGCATTGGCTATCCCGGTGCATGGAACACAGGTGCATCGAAGAACATTTGCTATTGCACCGGATTGATAGGCACTGGGTAACCCGGGGCGTCGCTACGCTTTGCCCACGAGTGTTCGAAAAGATTCAAACATTCACATATATAGTGTTTTGCAAGCTGTAAATCAGCTCTCCTCCTGGCAAGGAGGAGTACCTCGACGAAGGAGAGGGGAGGTGGTTTTAAGT
>NZ_JBNGPA010000072.1:0-3850 GCF_050589845.1 Carboxylicivirga agarovorans
CAGGATTATCCTAACTAAAACATTATCCCAACTTCCAGAACAAATATTTTAGTTTACAGCGTGTTAATATTATGAAAGTTGGAATAATATTTCTTCAACAAAGTGGACTGTCTTTATTAATCATCAGGTACTTATTCTCTGAGTCCAAGATATTGTAGCAAGTCCTGCTTCTTTCGGATATTTTTCCACTTTTTACCGATATCCTTCACGAAATCATCTTCAAGCGTTGCCAAAGCCTGATTCTTTTGTTCCGTAGATACAAAAATATAGCGCATCGTTGTGTTTATGTCAGTATGCCCCATAAGTCTTTGGATAGCAACGATATTAAGATGTTGCTCAAGCCAATGACTGGCCCGTGCATGTCTTAGCTGGTGGCAGTGTAGATTCTCTGGCACCTCTGGATTAATACAATGTGCTTTCTTCGCATATATTTTTAGACGTTTGTTTACAGCTTCCTGTGTGAGTTTCTTTTTCCTTCCGTCATAACGAACGAAGAATAACAGGTCAACAGGATTAGTTTTTTTGCCATGGAACATCTCAATATAGCCTTTTAGGACTTTTGCTACTTCTTTTAGTATTGGTGGTGATCTTCTTTTGGCTCCCTTCCCCAAGACTGCTATATAGTTCTTACCGATCGGCTCATTTAAATGGATATCAGACATTTTTAATGATAGCACTTCGTCAATACGAGCTCCAATGCTGTAAATCAAGTAGAATAGTGTAAAATCACGTTTTCCGATTTTGGTTTTGAGGTCAATGACATGTAAAAGAGTCTTAACGGCCTCTTGTGTCACTTCCAGCTGCGCTGGTTTTATATATCGCATTTGCTTAACTTCCCGTGCCTCCATTCCCAACTGTACAAAACGAATGTCCTTTTTGCTCAAAAAATTAAGAAAGTTCTTCAAGCCAGCCAAGCGTTGATTACAAGTGGAGTTGGAGCAACTTCTTTCATTCTTTAGCCATAGCATCCATTCCTGAATATTAGTGATCGAAAAACAATCGCCTGAGAGGTTACCAAAATTGCTTGACTTGGTATCTTTAAGGAAGATCGCGTATAGAGTAATGGCTTCATGATATGAGCGTAGGGTATGAATACTTAAAGCCCTCACCTCAGGAAGATATACATTCTCCCACTCTCGTACTGCTTTTGCAATAACGAGAGATTCAGTCAGTTTTTTCATAATCAAAAAAGTTTGTAAGATCTGGTAACATGTCATAAAGAGCTTGTCCTGTCAGTTCTTCCAACTGCTTAAAGAACAAAGGAACAAGTTGATAGTAATAGCAGGTGCTTTCAATTTTACGGTGTCCCATCGAGTGGCTGAGGAAGAGTAGCTTATCAAACCACTCCGTACCGTCATATTCCCAACTATTGATGTTGGATACAGCGTAAAGACTGCGGAGGTCGTAAGCCCGTGCAGGTTCATAGGATATGGTTCTCCAGATATTTCTAAAGTTATTTGAATGCCATGCAACCCCGTGGTAGTAGTCATCCTTGTTTGGAAAAAATATTTTCCTATTAGGCATAAGTCGTTCCATTGCTTTATTATATTGCTTTAACAAATTCCACATGGTTGGATGCAATGCTACTCTGTGTTGATCAAGACCTTTAGAATGGGCAATGTTGATTATGCCATTTGTGAGATCAACATCTTTGCACCTGAGCATACGAGCCTCGTTTGTGCGCATACCGGTACTGTAAAGTAACCTGAAGTATACAGGAACCTGTATTTTCCTAAGTTTATATTTCAACTCGTTTTGCCACCCAACAAGTTTTATTGTGGCGGTGGAATGAAAAAATACATTTAATTCATTCTGATTAAATCCATGAGGAGTATATGTGGATCTTTCGTTAGGCAAGCTGTCTGGAATTAACACATTTGTCCATCCATGTTTGTTGGTATATTTTAAGAACTTGCACACCGGACTTACCCGTAAATTCCGTGATTTACATTGTTCTTCAGGTCTTTTACTGCACCATCCATTGACAATATTATTATTGAGTGAATTTTCGTCTGGTCCTATAGATGCGCAGTATTTGTTAAAGCGTATCAGAGTCTTATGTGTAAACCTTGACAAATGATTCGATGCTTTCAGGTAAAAGATGTATTTATCCATCATCTCAGATATGAACGTTTTAGCCAAAGGAAGTTCCGTTTCTGATATAACCTTCTTTGGCCTGGAGATTTGGATAAGTGTCGGTAGTATTAATGACGTATAGCCGAAACTGTTAGTGTACCTGAGGAACTGTCGAATACAACCGGCTCGTGTGTTGTGTGAGAGTTCAGTCTCTCCCTGACGTTTAATACACCATTCATCAACCAACTTTTGCGATATATACAGTGTCTTTCTTTTATTCACACAGTAGCTTGTAAACGTTGTTAATGGAAGGAAACTCTGATGCCCTAATTTCTTACCTTTGGATCTATGGTATTCTAAATAGGTATTAGCCAGTTCTTCAATAGTTTTCATACCTGGAACACCTCCTTTCCTACGGGATACTTTTCAATGCTTAATCCACATTCACGGAGATGTTTGATGTCAGTATAGATATATGGATTTAAAGATTCCGGTGATTGGTGTCCTAGAATATCACTGATAATCTTGGGCTGAACACCATTTTCGAGGACCTTAGATGCCAGGTATCGTCGGAACAGCCGGATACCATTTTCTTTATCATCGCCCCTGATTCCTATTTTTTCAAAAAAACGCCTGATGATACCACCTATAGTACTTGAGTCCATTGGATTTTCCGGATCGTGGACATTTGTGAAAATACTTTTTATATCTAAGTTCCTCGGACGTTCATTTAAGAGGTAATTTATCAAGGGGTTACCAACGACAGCTCTAAGTGGTAAAACAATAGGCTGTTGCGTTTTAGATTGGGTAAGTATGATTAGGTCCCTTTCTAAATCAATATTGTTAATCTGCATTTGAGCTATGTCGGTTCCTCTTAATGCAGTATATAAAGCCATTGACACAACAGCTTTATCGCGCAAAGACAAATCATTTCGTGCTCCCTCTTGTAAATTCTCCTTAATAATTCGAATCTCATCATTGACAAGGGTAGTAAAATTCTTTCTGCCGTTTTTTAAACAAGGCATGTCTTCAATAATACGTGTGCATTCAGCATAGTAATCGGTCTTTATAGTTGCTTTTAATACCGTTTTGATTTTAGTCTTATACGAGCAACCTCGCAGCTGTTTGCATCCATCATAGAAGAAGGATAGTATCATCGATTCTGTGACACCAAATGGATCATTCGCCCCATTTCGTTGCATATGATACAAAAAGGTGGAAGCTGCATTCGATTCTACTCTTATTGACTTTTCACTTTTGCATTCCTTTAGAGCAACTTGTTTATAATGATCTACAATGCCTTTGAATATAGGATTCAAGTGATCATAACTGCACTCTCGGTATTGAACTGGAGCGAATTTGAGCCGGTTGGGAAAATGATCGAATTCATCAAATCCTTGAATAGTACGCACAGAGGTGCGATAATAACCAAGTCTTTTAGTGCTTCCTTCAATACCTTCTTTGGAAATAAATTTCTTGTAAAAATCATTGTAAGACGTGTATTCTCCTTCATGATCAAACAATCGTCTGAACATGACCTTAACGCCACCAATGGTGACGCTACCAAACCCATTAGCTTTCATATATTCTAAAAGCTCTGGATGCGTTTTCTTTAGTTTTTTAATATCCATATATTATTTTTTAGCGGTGAAACTCAAGAATAATATACGGATGAAAGGGAAAATATCATCCTAACTTTTAGATGATTAGGCGGCTGCATACCAGATGATGTGATAATTAATTTAGGATAAGATTCTTGTTCGGATAATCCTGA
>NZ_JBNGPA010000073.1:0-3718 GCF_050589845.1 Carboxylicivirga agarovorans
CTTTGATTTATATTGAAGACTTCGAGCTTAAAAGTTCTTTGACATATTGGCAACACAAATCAAAATCATAGACACCAACTAGGTGTGTGTAAAAGAAAGTAGATAAGGGCGTACGGGGGATGCCTAGGCTCTCAGAGGCGATGAAGGACGTGATAAGCTGCGATAAGCTGCGGGGAAGTGCAAATAACTATTAATCCGCAGATTTCCGAATGGGACAACCCACTATATTGAAGATATAGTACCAGACTTAGTCTGGGGCAAACCCGGGGAACTGAAACATCTAAGTACCCGGAGGAAGAGAAAACAAGAGTGATTTCCTAAGTAGTGGCGAGCGAACGGGAACTAGCCCAAACCAGAGTTGTTCAGGCAATTCTGGGGTTGTAGGACTTGCATAATCAAGTAAAAAAGAAGTGGAATGCTTTGGAAAGAGCAACCAGAGACGGTGATAGTCCGGTACACGTAATTTTTTATGCGAGGCGAGTATCCTGAGTAGCGCGGGACACGTGAAATCCTGTGTGAATCCGGCAGGACCATCTGCCAAGGCTAAATACTCCTGAGAGACCGATAGAGAACCAGTACCGTGAGGGAAAGGTGAAAAGCACTTCGAACAGAAGAGTGAAAAAGTACCTGAAACCGTGCGCCTACAAGCGGTTGGAGCCGATTTAATCGGTGACAGCGTGCCTTTTGCATAATGAGCCTACGAGTTACTTCTCACTGGCAAGGTTAAGACTTTAAGGGTCGGAGCCGAAGCGAAAGCGAGTCTGAATAGGGCGCTATAGTCAGTGGGAGTAGACGCGAAACCGTGTGATCTACCCTTGGTCAGGTTGAAGCTGTGGTAACACACAGTGGAGGACCGAACCAGTTGACGTTGAAAAGTCTTTGGATGAACTGAGGGTAGGGGTGAAAGGCCAATCAAACTCGGAAATAGCTCGTACTCCCCGAAATGCATTTAGGTGCAGCCTATGATTAATCTTACAGAGGTAGAGCTACTGATAGGACGCGAGGGTTTCATCGCCTATCAACTCCTGATAAACTCCGAATGCTGTAAGATGATGTCATGGAGTGAGGGCATGGGTGCTAAGGTCCATGTCCGAGAGGGAAAGAACCCGGACCATCAGCTAAGGTCCCCAAATGTATGTTAAGTTGACCAAACGCGGTGTTGCTGCTTAGACAGCTAGGATGTTGGCTTGGAAGCAGCCATTCATTTAAAGAGTGCGTAACAGCTCACTAGTCGAGCGGCGATGCATGGATAATAATCGGGCATAAACATACTACCGAAGCTATGGATAGTATTTATATACTGTGGTAGGGGAGCATTCCAAACTGGGTTGAAGCTGAAGATGTGAGTCACAGTGGACTGTTTGGAAAAGCAAATGTAGGCATAAGTAACGATAATGGGGGTGAGAAACCTCCACGCCGAAAGACCAAGGTTTCCTGATCAACGCTAATCGGATCAGGGTTAGTCGGGACCTAACGCGAACCCGAAAGGGGTAGTGGATGGTAAACAGGTTAATATTCCTGTACCTGCTATACAATAAAAGTGACGGATCGGCCAGGTGCTTACGTACTGACGGAATAGTACGTTGAGCCTAGTCTACGGACGAAGCGAAAGTAAGTAACCGGTTCCAAGAAAAGCGAGTATAGCGGCTCGTACCGTAAACGGACACACGTAGTTGGGTTGAGTATACTAAGGCGCTCGAGTGATTCATGGCTAAGGAACTAGGCAAATTAGCCCCGTAACTTCGGGAGAAGGGGCGCTCACTGTATGGTGAGCCGCAGAGAAATGGCCCAGGCGACTGTTTATCAAAAACACATGGCTTTGCTAAATCGAAAGATGATGTATAAGGCCTGACACCTGCCCGGTGCCGGAAGGTTAAGTGGAGATGTTAGCTTCGGCGAAGCATTGAAATGAAGCCCCGGTAAACGGCGGCCGTAACTATAACGGTCCTAAGGTAGCGAAATTCCTTGTCGGGTAAGTTCCGACCTGCACGAATGGTGCAACGATCTGGGCACTGTCTCAGCCATGAGCTCGGTGAAATTGTAGTTCCGGTGAAGATGCCGGATACCCGCAACGGGACGGAAAGACCCCGTGAACCTTTACTGCAGCTTAACGTTGGTTTTGGGTAAGTAATGTGTAGGATAGGACGGAGACTTTGATCTTGCATCGCCAGGTGTAAGTTAGTCACCCTTGAAATACGTCCCTTTGCTTATCTGGAGCCTAACCCTTTCAGGGGACACCGTTTGGTGGGTAGTTTGACTGGGGTGGTCGCCTCCAAAAGAGTAACGGAGGCTTCTAAAGGTGCGCTCAAGACGATTGGTAACCGTCTGTAGAGTATAATGGTATAAGCGCGCTTGACTGTGAGGCCGACAAGCCGAGCAGGTACGAAAGTAGAGCATAGTGATCCGGTGGTTCCGCATGGAAGGGCCATCGCTCAAAGGATAAAAGGTACTCCGGGGATAACAGGCTGATCGCTCCCAAGAGCTCATATCGACGGAGCGGTTTGGCACCTCGATGTCGGCTCGTCACATCCTGGGGCTGGAGAAGGTCCCAAGGGTTGGGCTGTTCGCCCATTAAAGTGGCACGCGAGCTGGGTTCAGAACGTCGTGAGACAGTTCGGTCCCTATCTGTTGTGGGCGTAGGAAATTTGAGAAGGCCTGACGTTAGTACGAGAGGACCGCGTTGGACATACCGCTGGTGCACCAGTTGTTCCGCCAGGAGCATCGCTGGGTAGCTAAGTGTGGAAGGGATAAGTGCTGAAAGCATCTAAGCACGAAGCCTGCTTCAAGATGAGATTTCCATTAAGGGACGTTAGAGACGATGACGTTGATAGGCTGCAGGTGTAAGCGTGGTGACACGTTAGCCGAGCAGTACTAATTACCCGAAGCTTTCAAGAGAATGTTCTCTTAGAGATATATTTGACACACACAAAGATTGGTAGATATGATTTTGATTTGGAGCTGATATGTTATCACGCCAGGCGTGATAGTATCGAGCTAAGAGAGACAAGACACAAGTTGTAAACAGCTTTTGATACTTAGATCTTAGTACTTGATACTAATAAAATATTCAGGTGGTTATTGCATCGGGGTTCCACCTCTTCCCATTCCGAACAGAGAAGTTAAGCCCGATAGCGCCGATGGTACTGCGTAGAAGTGGGAGAGTAGGTCGCCGCCTTTTTTTAGAGAAGAGCAATTGCTGATGCAGTTGCTCTTTTTGCGTTTAATAATATTATAAGGTACTCCCAGTGCGGGAGAGTAGCCCCGATAGCTATCGGGGGCCGCCTTTTTTTAGAGAAACCTCTTATTCATTCGAATAAGGGGTTTTTCGCGTTTAATACATTCTTAACTACCGGGTACCGGATCACAATCAAATTCCGGGTCCTGGCATAAATTCTACACAAACGATAGAGAAAGAACCTCACATCTGTCACGCCTCTAAACTACCTTCTGTTTTTATTATTTTAGGTTTGGGGTGATTAACTGAAATTTTAGTTTCTCCGTTGATGAAACATTTAATAATATTAGAGCTGTATGTCAGGCTGAATTGAAAATCGACGCAGTCAAAGCCTGATACATCAAAGCTTGAGGCAACGCCCACGAGTGTTCGAAAAGATTCAAACATTCACATATATAGTGTTTTGCAAGCTGTAAATCAGCTCTCCTCCTGGCAAGGAGGAGTACCTCGACGAAGGAGAGGGGAGGTGGTTTTAAGTCTTTT
>NZ_JBNGPA010000074.1:0-3247 GCF_050589845.1 Carboxylicivirga agarovorans
ATCATCAAGCGTAAGGGTGAATAACTGGATTTGTGTGCGGTTTTGGCCTTGGATGTATTTCATACTTGAAGATACAAAATATCTGATCTTGTGATTCTTAAATGATAGGTTTTTAGACAGTCTGACGGTCCCGCTGCATGGCGTCGTGAGGGGATATTATCCTTACAAACTTTCCAAGTTGAGCTGAGCCAAAGCGTTTTTTTGTTTTAACTTTTCATTTTAAGCCAATTGAAAATCATGAACTCCAAAAGAAACAAACCCTTTGTTCATAAATCGACGATTTGGCGCTGGTTGTCGAAGCTAAGGACATTCTAAAATACTCGAATTCCGAAATGCACTATGCGCAGCGTGTTAGGTTGCGTATATTTTTTGTTCTTTTACCTTATTTTTGTCTACGACAATTATTGTAATGTCTTTATTTAAAGAATCTTTAATCAGCTTGTGATATATTGAAGTTAACTTTGAGTCTACCGAGAAGTCATTCAAATAATAATGAATGAGATACAATTTATAACTATCCAATTCTTTGTCTAATACAAATGTCTCGATTAAACTGCCTTCGCAAAACACAACTTTGTTTAATGCTTCAACAACCTTCTTATATTCTGCACTTTCAATGCTATTGGAATAAATTAATGGCTTTTTATTTCCAAGAATAGCTTTTGTGAATCTTTCTGGATAATAATCCTTTATGCTTTTAATGCTACTATTAAGTGAGTCAATAAATGGTTTTTGCATTTTATAATCATAGTTCGATTGAGCATTTGACCTTTTTGCAATTAAGTAATTCTTCGATGGATTGAATTTACATACTCTCACTTTTGCTGCAGAACTCGGAATGGCTTTCTTTGGAGAAGTGAACCTTTTCTGGTCAAAATAATACTTGTCCTTGTATTGATAAAAATACTTAACCGTATAAACCGACGGTCTTGCTCGATATACATTCAAATCATAAGAAAAACAGTTCACAACCTCATAATATATTAGTGTCTTATAGTAGAGATAAGCAAATCCAAACACCACAAAAATTATTAGGATGATGAATCTATTGATACTTTTCTTATTCATTTTTGCTTTCTGTATGTGCGGTTGGCTAGATTAAGCGTTTGGCAATTTAACGAACCAAACCTTCCAAAACTCCACTGAGCCAAATCTTTTATTTGTTTTTATCTTTTCATTTCTAAAGCCAATTGAAAATCATGAACACCTATAAAAAGCGAACACATTGTTCATAAATCAAAGATTTGGCAGTGTCAAATTCCCTGACAAACCTCCAAAATACTGTGAACGCCATATATACTCTATTTAAATACAAGTTTTTAAGCCACTTTTTCCTTGGAGCTGTTAATATTTCTCTCCCTTGGGTCAAGACAAATGAAATCTTGCCTGTAAGGTATCTTATTCTTTACAACACTATATACTGTTCGTAACATTTTATTGGACACATTATTCATTATTAAATAATGAGGCTTTCCTTCTTGTTTCTTCTTCTGATAATATAAACGGTATTCGTGATTGTGTTTGACCGCAGCTTTTGCTCCCATATAAAGTAGCGCCTTTAATTTCTTATCGGCAAATGGGCTGGTTTTAGCTTTACCTACCATTTTTCCCGATGCATTAGGGAATGGGCATACTCCAGCATATGAAGCTGCTTTTTTTGCCGTATCAATATTCTGAAAATTTCCAGTTTTAATTATTAAATCAGCGGCAATTACTGGCCCAATACCTTTAACACTAACTGCCAGTTTGTAATTTTCATGTGTTGCTTCACTAGCCATAATAAGAAGCTCAATTTCATTATCCAGTGCCTCTATTTCCTTGTCTAATGCTAGTAAAGCACTCTTGATATGTGCATTTACAGCAATACTCTGCATTGGTACTTGTGAGCGCCCATGCTCACCTGTTCGCAAACTCTTGCGAGACTTAACCAATTGTGATCTTAGGCTATATAATGCTTTTAACTCAACAACAGTTTCATCATCATATACCTTGAACTTTAGCTTATCAAAGAAACGCTCTCCATACTCTCGTATACGTCTGGCATCAACAGGATCTGACTTTCCCTTAACTAACCCCATGCTATGTTTGATGGTATAACCAGGCACTAAAGCTATGCTAACATTAAGTTGATTGCTCAAGTATACAAGCAGATCTCCATAAGCTCCTGTATGCTCAGCCACCAAAACATCACTAGTTGATAATTCTAGTAAGAACTTGGATATCGCTGCTACTTTGTTTTTCACCTGTTGGTTCTTTTCTTTTCCGTTTGCATCAATAAAGTTGACATCGAACTTTTCCTTTGATAAATCAATTCCATATACTAGCATAAACATTTGTTTTACGCTCCGTATTGAGTGGCTAACATCGTGATAGTGGGTTCTACCCTAAATACTCTCTGGCTTAATCTCAATAACCTGCTGTCCTTAATATATGGCATAGATTTTATCTCTTGCTTTATAAAAGTTAATGCAGCAGATGGAGCTTTTTATCTAAGATAAATAATCACGTTTAACTATTTACTTTGATTCGTATTTAGTAAACCTCAAACTAACGATGCTTTATACTAGCGTGTTAGCCCCCGTTTTTATCTTAGATTTAATTTATATGTCACTATTGCCTTGTGCCTATAATACAATGTGAGATATCCCTTTTTTCTATTTTCAAGAGGTATGGAGAAAAGAATCTCATCAGCATTATATTCGATGTCAGGTTTTTTTGAGTATTTATCATTATTAAAAGCATAAGTCAAATATGGCAATTCTCCATTTGCGTCTACCTTGAAATGTACTAAATCATTTTCCACAGATTCAATAACTCCACTGTATGAGCTATTAAATTTAATCTCAGACTTGTAGTAGCTTGAATAATACAATGGCAAATTGGCAAAATCCTCTTTAGTTTTCTTTGTAAATAACCACCTTGTATCTTTAGGATAGTGCTTGAGAAAAAACATTTCTGGATTACTGCAAAAGTAATCTTCAGTATATCTTTTAAAGAACTTCTTGGATTCAACATATCCAGCCCCCCATGTGACATCAATTAACTCCCATCTATCATTAACCTTTGCAGCATTCCATGCGTGTCTGTTTCTTTTAGGTGATTTTCCTATTTCACTTTTCTTAGTCTTTGAGGTACCAGTAACAATTACACATTCGATATTTGTTAAATCACATAACCTCTTAAATAATCTTGAGTAGCCGTCGCAAACTGCTTTTCGTTTTCTTAGTGTTCTTTTGATAGTTTTATT
>NZ_JBNGPA010000075.1:0-2363 GCF_050589845.1 Carboxylicivirga agarovorans
CATCAAGCGTAAGGGTGAATAACTGGATTTGTGTGCGGTTTTGGCCTTGGATGTATTTCATACTTGAAGATACAAAATATCTGATCTTGTGATTCTTAAATGATAGGTTTTTAGACAGTCTGACGGTTGGCCGCATGGCGCTTTAGCAGATTTGCGTTTAGATTGTCCGTCCGAGAGGACGAGACTATCGAGGCGGGAATCTGCACGACCAAAATGAGCCGAACTGCTATGCGCTATGTGCGGCGTGTTAGCATCAGTTTTTTATTATTTTTTTTAAATCGTCAGTTGTCTCAAAAATCTGGTCTTTACCAGCAGAAATTAATAAAACCTGTTCTGCACTTTCTTGTTTTAATCTATATTCGGTCCCCCAGTAGTCGTTTTTCCACTTTCGTCTTACAGGGCTATTTGCAATTATTTGTTCAAGGTCAGAAGGCCAGTCACCAGTATCGTTCTTAAATTTTATAATTGAGGTTTGAATTTCTGTCATTTCTCTTTCTGTTCTTTTTAATTTTAGAGGAAAGGTGTTAATTATAAAATGGATAGGAATAATCACCCCAAACAATAGTAATACAGGAATATATAAAAAGTCACTTGGCAATATCCAGCCCCAAAATCCAGGCATTTTTTCCCCACGTTTCTTTCTTGAACGCCACAACAGCCACAAGATAATTAAGTCAATTAGTAAAATTATTAGTGTCACCATTTTAAATTGATGCTAACGGTAAAGGCTATGAAGCGTGGGGGTATGTTACCAGATTTTGCTTCCAAAATCCTAAGTAGCCAAAGCGTTGTATTTTGTTTTAACTTTTCATTTTAGAAAGCCAAATCAAGGATTTGGCGATGGTGGCCCTTTTACTAACTTACCCAATTGCACTGCCTCCCGCATGCTTTATTAGCCATTGTTGTGTATCGTTATTCTCTTAACTCAAACATAATGTCAATCAATTCAGTTGAAGGTGTTTCTGTTAATTCATATGCTGCTGCAATAGTCTTGACTAAATCAGATTCCTTATACTTTGTAAATGATTCCATGGAGTCCCATATATATACACCTCCAAACTCTCCAGGATTTTTAGTTTTTATATAGTATTTCTGTATCAGCCCAGAAAGCTCCCTAAATCGTGGTGCACGTTCTTTCATTCTGAGTTCTATTTCTTCTTCTGTAAGTTTTGTTTTCCCTCTTACAATCAACATAATTGCACCTTTCTGCTTTGTTTCAGTTTGTTGGGTCACTTTGTTTTTAGCTAACTGGTCAGACTTTGTTTTATTGTCAATTTTGCCCGTGCAGCTAATTAAAGTAAGGATTAGAACTATGTAGGAAAGAGAACAGTTGATTAGTTTCATAAGATTAAGTTTAGTTGTTTTTAAATTCTGACTAACGGTAAACTTAGTGAAATTTATACCACTAAGTCAATTCGTTAGCTAAAGGACTTAATCAGCTCTAAAGGATAGGATAAATTCACCTTCAATCTAACCTGTCTGTGCTGATGTGGGGAATGATACACAACGGTTGGCTAGATGAAGCGTATGGAGATTAAACGAGCTAAACTGTCAAAACGCCACTGAGCCAAAGCGCATATTTTGATTTGTTTTTTTCTTTTAAAGCCAAATCTGCGATTTGGCGGTGTTCAATTACCAAACTATTCTCCCAAAATTCAACGAACGCCATATGCTTTATACTAGCGTGTTAGCCCCCGTTTTTATCTTAGATTTAATTTATATGTCACTATTGCCTTGTGCCTATAATACAATGTGAGATATCCCTTTTTTCTATTTTCAAGAGGTATGGAGAAAAGAATCTCATCAGCATTATATTCGATATCAGGTTTTTTTGAGTATTTATCATTATTAAAAGCATAAGTCAAATATGGCAATTTTCCATTTGCGTCTACCTTGAAATGTACTAAATCATTTTCCACAGATTCAATAACTCCACTGTATGAGCTATTAAATTTAATCTCAGACTTGTAGTAGCTTGAATAATACAATGGCAAATTGGCAAAATCCTCTTTAGTTTTCTTTGTAAATAACCACCTTGTATCTTTAGGATAGTGCTTGAAAAAAAACATTTCTGGATTACTGCAAAAGTAATCTTCAGTATATCTTTTAAAGAACTTCTTGGATTCAACAAATCCAGCCCCCCATGTGACATCAATTAACTCCCATCTATTATTAACCTTTGCAGCATTCCATGCGTGTCTGTTTCTTTTAGGTGATTTTCCTATTTCACTTTTCTTAGTCTTTGAGGTACCAGTAACAATTACACACTCGATATTTGTTAAATCACATAACCTCTTAAATAATCTTGAGTAGCCGTCGCAAACTGCTTTTCGTTTTCTTAGTGTTCTTTTGATAGTTTTATT
>NZ_JBNGPA010000076.1:0-1860 GCF_050589845.1 Carboxylicivirga agarovorans
TCTTTGAAAATATTGGATAGTACCTATTTTAAACGATAAAATAGAAAAGGTAAAAAGTGAAACCTGAAGTCAATTAGAGCTATTAAAATTTCTAGAGATATTTAAAATTTTAATACAACGAAGAGTTTGATCCTGGCTCAGGATGAACGCTAGCGACAGGCCTAACACATGCAAGTCGAGGGGTAACGATGTAGCTTGCTACAGGCGACGACCGGCGCACGGGTGCGTAACGCGTATGAAACCTGCCTTATACTGGGGGATAGCCCGAAGAAATTCGGATTAATACCCCATAATATTAATCATTCGCATGTTTGATTAATTAAAACTCCGGTGGTATAAGATGGTCATGCGTGACATTAGCTAGTTGGTGAGGTAACGGCTCACCAAGGCGACGATGTCTAGGGGTTCTGAGAGGAAGGTCCCCCACACTGGTACTGAGACACGGACCAGACTCCTACGGGAGGCAGCAGTGAGGAATATTGGTCAATGGGCGAAAGCCTGAACCAGCCATGTCGCGTGCAGGATGACTGCCCTATGGGTTGTAAACTGCTTTTATACGGGAAGAATGTGACCTACGTGTAGGTTTTTGCCGGTACCGTATGAATAAGCATCGGCTAACTCCGTGCCAGCAGCCGCGGTAATACGGAGGATGCGAGCGTTATCCGGATTCATTGGGTTTAAAGGGTGCGTAGGCGGAAGTATAAGTCAGGGGTGAAAGTTTGTGGCTCAACCATAAAATTGCCTTTGATACTGTATTTCTTGAGTACATTTGAGGTAGGCGGAATGTGTTGTGTAGCGGTGAAATGCTTAGATATAACACAGAACACCGATTGCGAAGGCAGCTTACTAAACTGTAACTGACGCTGATGCACGAAAGCGTGGGGATCGAACAGGATTAGATACCCTGGTAGTCCACGCCGTAAACGATGATAACTAGTTGTTTGCAATAGACCGTAAGCGACAAAGCGAAAGCATTAAGTTATCCACCTGGGGAGTACGTTGGCAACAATGAAACTCAAAGGAATTGACGGGGGCCCGCACAAGCGGAGGAACATGTGGTTTAATTCGATGATACGCGAGGAACCTTACCTGGACTTAAATGTAGAGTGACAGCTTTAGAGATAGAGTTTTCTTCGGACACTTTACAAGGTGCTGCATGGTTGTCGTCAGCTCGTGCCGTGAGGTGTCGGGTTAAGTCCCATAACGAGCGCAACCCACGTTGTTAGTTACCAGCACATAATGGTGGGCACTCTAACAAGACTGCCGGTGTAAACCGCGAGGAAGGTGTGGATGACGTCAAATCAGCACGGCCCTTACGTCCAGGGCTACACACGTGTTACAATGGTCGGTACAGAGGGCAGCTACATAGTGATATGATGCAAATCTCAAAAACCGGTCTCAGTTCGGATCGAAGTCTGCAACCCGACTTCGTGAAGCTGGATTCGCTAGTAATCGCGCATCAGCCATGGCGCGGTGAATACGTTCCCGGGCCTTGTACACACCGCCCGTCAAACCATGGAAGCCGGGGGTACCTGAAGTCTGTGACCGTAAGGAGCGGCCTAGGGTAAATCTGGTAACTAGGGTTAAGTCGTAACAAGGTAGCCGTACCGGAAGGTGTGGCTGGAACACCTCCTTTCTGGAGAAATTTTTAATAGCCGGTTTTAGGCTTTCCTTTTTTCCTTTTTTAGTACTATCTATAATTACAGCGTCAAGTAAATCCACAAGGGATAAGACGACACTGCAACAGTCCCGTAGCTCAGTTGGTTAGAGCACTACACTGATAATGTAGGGGTCGGCAGTTCAAGTCTGCCCGGGACTACCATGAAGTTGTGGAATTGTTCAACTGCTAAACTGTCAAAT
>NZ_JBNGPA010000077.1:0-1657 GCF_050589845.1 Carboxylicivirga agarovorans
CGTCAGACTGTCTAAAAACCTATCATTTAAGAATCACAAGATCAGATATTTTGTATCTTCAAGTATGAAATACATCCAAGGCCAAAACCGCACACAAATCCAGTTATTCACCCTTACGCTTGATGATGCTGTAGAGGCAGATAATGAAGTCAGGTTGATTGATGCCTTTGTATCCCACCTAAAACTTGAAGAGTTGGGTTTTGATATGCAGGCAGGGGAAAATGGACGACCATGCTACCATCCTGGTGATTTGTTACGATTGTTTATTTATGGGTATTTAAACCGTATCCGTTCATCCCGATCATTAGAGAAAGAATGCAAACGTAACATTGAATTGATGTGGTTGCTCAAGCAGTTAAAACCTGATCACAATACGATAGCAAATTTCAGGCGCGATAATTCCAAGGCCATCAAACGAGTGTTTAAGGAAACGGTCCAGGTAGCCAAGTATTTCAACCTGATAGGTGGTCAGATTCTGGCAGGAGACGGAACTAAGCTACGAGCACAGAACAGTAAGAAGAACAACTTCAACCAGAAGAAGATTGACCGTCACTTGCAATACATCGAAAACAAGCTGGACGAGTACAGCCAGGCATTGGCTAAGGAAGACGGTGACTCATCGCGGAAAAAGGAACTGAAGGATGAGATTACTAAGCAGGAGCAGCGAAAAGAGAAGTATCATAAGCTGGAAGCTGAACTAAAGGAAACAGGAGAAAAACAGATTTCAACATCAGACCCGGAGAGTCGCCAGATGGCTATTCGAAACATCATTACAGAGGTGGCTTACAATTTACAAACTACGGTTGATGCTAAACACAACCTGCCTGTTGATTATCTTGTAACCAATGAAAATGACAGCAACGCAATGGGAACAATGGTGGAGCGTGCGGTTGATGAGATTGGACACAATAACTTTACAGCACTTTACGATAAAGGCTATCACACCGGAAGTGAGTTTGCAAAAGCAGCCAAACTGGGAGTGGATGTAATGGTAGCCATTCCTGCAATCCCTAAAAACTCACAGGCTCCAGACCCAACCTATAACCTGGAGCATTTTAAATTTGATTCGCAGCAGTACATTTATACTTGTCCAATGGGACAAATCCTGACAACCAATGGCAAGTGGCACAAAGCTAATCGCGGCGGTGATTTTCAGCTATTCAGAACACCTGCCTGTAAGGGCTGTGAAGCCAGAGCTAAGTGTACAAGCGCCAAAGTTAATGGGCGTATTATCCGCCACCATGCTGAAAATATATATGTGGTCGCCAACAAAGCACGAATTGAAGCAAATCCAAAGCTTTATAAGCGCAGACAGGCCATTGTGGAGCATCCCTATGGCACCATCAAACGTCAATGGGGCTTTGACCATATCATGACGAAAAAGTCCATTAGCAGAGCCGCTGCAGATGTTGGCTTAATTATGACAGCCTATAACCTTCGCCGCTTAATTAATATTGTTGGGGTAGATTCATTGATAGGCCTTTTAAGCCTATTTAAACCGTTTAATAAACTCAAAAATGCTGTAGGAAGCGCATTTAAGAGCCTGAATAAGTTATTGAAAAAAATGATCGTCAAACGGCATAGTCTTTTAAACTCTCAAAACTTAAGCCTAATTTTAACTAATAATGTGGCAGCTTAATAGTTTTTAGACAGACTG
>NZ_JBNGPA010000078.1:0-1631 GCF_050589845.1 Carboxylicivirga agarovorans
AGTTTTATGAAAATTGTTACAAAAGTTTCTAAAACCACCTCCCGGTTCGTACCTCACCGGACTCCTCCTTCTATGTTGTAATCCAAATTTTTTCATAGCTTTTTTGTTAAAATTCAACACCTTACATTTTCAGCCTCTTTTCATCGGGCAATACGGAGCCAGAAGGATATTCTTTCCTTGGCAAAGTTACAATGGGTTCGATGCCCATTGTAACTTTAAAAGAATCCTTCGCGTCGGTATAAAACTTTCGCCGTCGGGTTCTCCCTTGGCTTTCCAAATTTGATCTATAAAAACATCCTTCTATTAACGGACATCTTATTGACGCCGCATTTCTGTGTTAATCTTTATAGGTAAGAGCTGAAGCCTTTGTGAAACAGACACCTTTAAGGGCTGCAGGAGGAGTCAATCAGTCTTCTTTTACCTTGAATGCTTTTATTCTCAAATTCGGAACTATTTTCATATAACAGAACACACATATTCTTGCTCGTTTTTAATCACAAACCTTATCCTGTTCAATAACTTTTTTGCTATCCTTATTATTGCACATTGTGGTTCCATCCTGCTTCTTAACTCAACATATTTTAATGACAGAGCAGGGTCGTACCTTATAGCTATCCATGCCGCCTCAATTATAGACACCCTCAGCAAAGAATTTGCTCGCTTTGTTATGCTTCCTACCTTATCTTTATCGCCAGATGAATTGGTTGTAGGAACCAGTCCGAAATAGGAACATAGCTGATCCAGACTCCGAAACCGTGTTATTGTAACCAGCTCAGTAAGTATCGTTAACGCTGTTATAAATCCTATCCCCGGAATCCCTTGCAAAAGTGAAAGCAATTTGGAATAAGCCGAGTCCTTGTTCAATTTTCGCAACTCTCTTGTTATGAACAATAATTTGTGGCGTAAAAATTCAGCCGTGTCCAATGTTTCCTTAATTACCATGGTACCTTGAGGAGTCGACAGCTCCAATCTGCTTAACCAACTTGTAAATTGCCTTGACCAATATTTAGAAGCACTGTTCAGTTCCACTGGAATCTTTATTCCGTTGTAATACAAATACGATTTTATCCTGTTTTTGTGTCTTCCCAATTCTCTTGACAAAGTCTTCCTATATCTTACCAGCCCCCTTAATTCTTCCAGCGTTTGAGAGGGAACATATATCCCTTCAACTTCTTTGTTCCTTAAAGAACGAGCTAATTTTCTGCTGTCTCTTCTGTCTTCTTTTTGTTTCCTTTCTTTGTCGGTTGTCGGAATATCTGCTGGGTTTACAACTATATTGTGTATCCCAACCCGCGTTAACTCTCGGTGTATACTAAAACCGCAAAATCCGGCTTCATAGATAGAATGGTAATTTCCTCCTGGGAAATATTTCTGCAGATAGGCAAACAGCTTATTTGCGTCTGGGTCTTGTGAAAATGTTTTATGAACAACCTCTTCTAACATGATTGTTACTACCCAACTCTTCAAATGAACATCAATACCTACATAAATATCTTGTCCTTTGAAACTGATTGTTTTAACTTTCCGTTGCATAAGCCTCTTGTTTATTAATTAGACACTTGTTACTTTATCTAATTTACGACACAATAGAGGCTTATGTGTTTCTTATTACAAACATACAGCCTTTTTGT
>NZ_JBNGPA010000079.1:0-1562 GCF_050589845.1 Carboxylicivirga agarovorans
TGTTTGACGTCAAAACTTATTGGACAAATTGAAGCTTAAAATTAAGAGATACTTTTAGTTCTACAAACAGCTAAATCATGATGATAATGATGAGCTGTTGGAACTGTTGTAAACTCAAAGAGTTTTCAATGGTTTCAATAGCTGCTAGGATGCTGCTTTCCTGTTTTTTCTTCTCCTTTCTTTCATGGTAGATTTTTTAATTTGCATTCGTTGATGTAGGCGCTGTTCTGCTGTGCCAAAATAGACATCAGATGGGGTTAAGTTATGTAACGATTCGTGGTAACGCTCATTATTGTAATAATTAACAAACGCTTCTAAGCTAGCTCTTAAATCATCCGGATAATAATAGTTATCAAGTTTAACGATATTCTTCATTGTTCTGTGATAGCGCTCTATTTTGCCCTGAGTCTGCGGATGATATGGTGCGCCCCTGACATGCCCCATGCCAGATTCCTCCATAAAATTTTGAAACTCATGAGAGATATAGCACGAACCATTATCCGATAACAAACGAGGTCTTCCATCTTCGGGCAAGCTGGTTGTAGCCAGAGCCTTGTTTATGACATTCATGGCATCTGTAGACTCCATGCTTCGACAGAGCTCCCAGGTCACAATATAGCGTGAATAATCATCCATCACGGTGGCAAGGTAATACCAACCCCAACCAATGATCTTAAAATAGGTAAAGTCCGTTTGCCATTGCTGGTGTACCTTGGATGGCTTATCCTTAAACTCATCAGATGCAGCCATTACAATCCATGCCGGACTGGTTATTAAGCCCTGTGATTTGAGAATGCGATAAACACTGGATTCGCTGATAAACCAACCTTGGGTATCAGTAATGTGATATGCAAGCTCACGGGGTGATAACTCCGTTTGTTCTAAAGCGGTATCTATTACTTTAGCACGCTCTTTATCCGGTATCTTGTTCCAAAAGGATCGACGTTTTGCTGGCTTAGGTTTAAGCCCGTCAAAGCCATCCGTCAAGTATCGATTATACCATTCATAGAAGGAACTTCGGCTAACCCCCAGTTCCTCAAGTGTGCGCTTGACGCCTAGCTCGGAATCTTGCACAATCCTGATGATTTCCATTTTTTCACTGGCACTTCTTCGCATATACTTATAGTTTACTCGGTACCAGTCAGACTTTTTTTAAGCATGCGGTTTTCAAGGCTTAACTCTGCCACCAACTGCTTCAGGTCAGTGTTCTCATTCTTTAGATGGTTTACCTCATTGGTATTAGCTTCTCGCTTGGTGTTGCCTGTTAAGCGACTTTTACCAGCTTCAAGAAAGTCTTTACTCCATTTGTAGTATAAATTGGCGTTAATGCCTTCTTTTCGGCATAGTTCAGCGATACTTAGCTCGCCTCGTAAGCCCTCAATCACAATACGGATCTTTTCCTCTGCGGAATACTTCTTACGGGTAATGCGCTTGATCTCCTTAATCTTTGATTCGGCACTTTGCTTCTTCTGTTTCATTATTGAACTTTTATTGGTTGATAAATTAAGAATTCATCTCTTAACTTTTATACCAATCTGTCCAAATTAAGCTGAAGACCTACA
>NZ_JBNGPA010000080.1:0-1500 GCF_050589845.1 Carboxylicivirga agarovorans
AAATGATTTATAGGAGAAAACTATTGAGAAACAGAGCAACTCCAGCGGAATGTGAACTTTGGAATTACCTTAAAGGAAAAAGAATATGCAATCTGAAGTTTAGGCGACAACATTCTATTGGGCAATATATTCTGGATTTTTATTGTCCTCAATTAAAGCTAGCTATCGAATAAGATGGGGAATACCATGTTTATAATGAGGAATATGACAGACTTAGGGATAGGAATCTTAGTAATATGGGTATTACAACATTACGATACGAAAATCTTATGGTATTTGAACACCCCAATTATTATCGGATAACACGGTGCTATATAGCTTCGCCAATGATTATTATTACCTGTTACTAAACTCAATATTCTAATTTCTCCCACTCAAAAAGATGGTTTTGTCAGTGCGTTAGGCTACTCAACAAGAAAAATTCATAAAGGATACAGGTAATAGTTGAACAAGGCAGTCCCAAAGTATGTTCCAATAGCAACAAAATCAAACATCATGAAGAAAATCGCTATTGAACTCAAGTGGGGCATCATATTTTTTGCCATTATACTATTGTGGACAGTCTTTGAAAAAAGCATCGGACTGCACGATGAGCGTATTGACAAGCACTATATCCTGACTAACTTTTTTGCCATACCCGCCATTATTGTATATGTATTGGCACTGCTTGATAAGCGCAAATGGCTTGGAGGCACAATGACCTGGTCCCAGGGCTTTTTAAGCGGATTGGTAATCGCGGTGATTGTATCCTTATTAAGCCCGATCGGTCAGTACCTGACACATGCATACCTGTCGCCCGAATATTTTCCCAATGTGATCGCCTTGTCGGTTGAACAGGGCAAACTGACCCAGGAACAGGCGGAAGCTTACTTTAATTTAAACAGCTATATTAAACAGTCTATGATCGGTGCAATTATGATGGGAGCCATAACATCGGCTATTGTAGCAATTTTCACCCGTAAGAACCAGACTTAAGGAAGTTTTTTCACTAATTCTTTAATCTCCCGCTTACTATGGTGGATTCCCCGCTAACCGGGATTTGCAATTCGTGCCTTTAAAATATACTTAATAATCCCTGACAGTGATCCCCATCCCCGTACCTTCGTTACGGTACTTCCCATTTAGCTCTGGCTATAAGGGAAGAGTGGTGCATTGGGATTTTTCATTATAAACAACTGTGAATAAGGGGTGGAAAATCAATCCCAGGCTGTAAATAGCAGGCCGTAGGTCTGCCCCCGATAACTATCGGGGATGAATAGCCCTGGGTAAAGCGCACGAGTGTTCGAAAAGATTCAAACATTCACATATATAGTGTTTTGCAAGCTGTAAATCAGCTCTCCTCCTGGCAAGGAGGAGTACCTCGACGAAGGAGAGGGGAGGTGGTTTTAAGTCTTTTTTATAATTTGTTTTCAACAATATAAGAAAGATATGAAAAGTAACCGGCCAGAAATGATTTATAGGAGAAAACTATTGAGAAACAGAGCAACTCCAGCGGAATGT
>NZ_JBNGPA010000081.1:0-1477 GCF_050589845.1 Carboxylicivirga agarovorans
CTTAATATTTCATATGTATAATTATATTTAGTATCTTTAGTGTATGATACACAAGGGATACGATAATTATTTCAAAGGCTTTTTATCTGATTATAGGCTTGAAAAAAGAGCAGAGGAAGTATTAAATAATATGCAAAAAGTAGGAAATGTAATAGTAAATAAGTTTTCTTCTACCTTTAAAGAAAAGAAAGCGGCTTATGAGCTACTTAAAAACCCTTCATTTACAGAAATGGACTTAATAGAATCTATTACCTCAAAATGCAAAGCCAATCAAGGAGCTGGACATTTGCTATGTATACAAGATACAACTGAAATAAACTATACAAAACACATTGGTCGTATAGGAAAAGAAGATATTAACATTGGTCCTGTAACCAAGAATGATAACGGAGGTTATTTTTGTCACCCTATGTTGGTAGTAGATGCCAAACATCACCTACCTCTGGGCTTTTCCTCAATACAGGTATGGAATCGATCATGGGATAAAAAAAACAGACACGAAAGAGAATATCAAAAGCTCAATATTGAAGACAAGGAATCTTTTCGTTGGATAAGGTCTGCCCAACAAACTCAGGAATTGTTATCCCAATCCTCTCAGTTGACCATTATTGGGGACAGAGAAGCTGATATCTATGAGGAACTTACAAGAGTTCCTAATAAACAAACGCATCTATTAATACGATCAAGTATTAACAGAAAGCTATACGGTCAGGATATTAAACTATTTGACTATTTAGAAACACAACCTATTGAACTAGAGTATGAATTACCCATTCAACACAATAAGAAGAGAAAGAATAGGATAGCTAAAATGAGTTTAAAATATGTCAAAGTAAAAATAGCAAAACCTAAAAGTAAAACAGAAAAGCCCAGTAATGATCCCAAGTATGTTGAAATGTGGGCTATTGAAGCAAGAGAGCTTGCAGAAACTGTTCCTGAACATGAAGAACCTATCATCTGGCGTTTACTAACGACTCATCAAATATCTAATGCACAAGATGCTTTACAATGTATTGAATGGTATAGTACAAGATGGATTATCGAAGAACTATTCAGAATACTTAAAAGCAAAGGGATGCAGATTGAGGATTCTCAATTAGAAACAGGCATGGCTTTAAAGAAACAGCTTATCCTTGCTCTACAGGTATCTTTGACAACAATGACGCTTAAAATAGCATACGATAAAAACCATGTGGCCAAAGCCAATATATTATTCTCCCCACCTGAAATCGAATTTATACAAATACTAAACAAAACAATGGAAGGTGATACTAAGAAGCAAAGAAATCCTTTCAAACTGGGAACCATTGCTTATTGTTCCTGGGTACTGGCAAGACTAAGCGGATGGAGCGGATATGCCTCCCAACCCCGACCTGGATATATCTCAATAAAGCAAGGATTGGATATTTTTACAATAAAATACGAAGGTTATTTGCTTGCTATGAGCATATTGAACAATAATAACAGTAAAGAGTAG
>NZ_JBNGPA010000082.1:0-1012 GCF_050589845.1 Carboxylicivirga agarovorans
ATGCTTTATACTAGCGTGTTAGCCCCCGTTTTTATCTTAGATTTAATTTATATGTCACTATTGCCTTGTGCCTATAATACAATGTGAGATATCCCTTTTTTCTATTTTCAAGAGGTATGGAGAAAAGAATCTCATCAGCATTATATTCGATGTCAGGTTTTTTTGAGTATTTATCATTATTAAAAGCATAAGTCAAATATGGCAATTCTCCATTTGCGTCTACCTTGAAATGTACTAAATCATTTTCCACAGATTCAATAACTCCACTGTATGAGCTATTAAATTTAATCTCAGACTTGTAGTAGCTTGAATAATACAATGGCAAATTGGCAAAATCCTCTTTAGTTTTCTTTGTAAATAACCACCTTGTATCTTTAGGATAGTGCTTGAGAAAAAACATTTCTGGATTACTGCAAAAGTAATCTTCAGTATATCTTTTAAAGAACTTCTTGGATTCAACAAATCCAGCCCCCCATGTGACATCAATTAACTCCCATCTATTATTAACCTTTGCAGCATTCCATGCGTGTCTGTTTCTTTTAGGTGATTTTCCTATTTCACTTTTCTTAGTCTTTGAGGTACCAGTAACAATTACACATTCGATATTTGTTAAATCACATAACCTCTTAAATAATCTTGAGTAGCCGTCGCAAACTGCTTTTCGTTTTCTTAGTGTTCTTTTGATAGTTTTATTGTTATACCTCTTTTCTTTTCTTGCTTTTTCTTCTTTGGTTCGATATGAATAAGTGTATCTGTCTTTTTTCTTTTTTGAATTGGCTGATTTAACATCGTATGAAATATTGGATGTAATCCAAACATAAATAGCTCCTAACTTGTCATGTTCGCTATTGAAATCAGAGTTTATTCTCTTAGCAATCTTTTCGCAGTTAGAAATTGATGTAGGGTATCTGGTAACAATCTGCTTTATACTTTCATTAATTTGTCCACTTATGGAAAAACTAATAAGTATCGTTAATAATATTAATGCGTTAAGTCTTTGCATCTAATGGGG
>NZ_JBNGPA010000083.1:0-870 GCF_050589845.1 Carboxylicivirga agarovorans
CTTTGATTTCTGCAATTATAACATTGGGGTGTTCAAATACCATAAGATTTTCGTATCGTAATGTTGTAATACCCATATTACTAAGATTCCTATCCCTAAGTCTGTCATATTCCTCATTATAAACATGCTATTCCCCATCTAATTCGATAGCTAGCTTTAATTGAGGACAATAAAAATCCAGAATGTATTGCCAAATAGAATGTTGTCGCCTAAACTTCAGATCGCATATTCTTTTTCCTTTAAGGTAATTCCAAAGTTCACATTCCGCTGGAGTTGCTCTGTTTCTCAATAGTTTTCTCCTATAAATCATTTCTGGCCGGTTACTTTTCTTATCTTTCTTATATTGTTGAAAACTAATTTGTAAAAAAGACTTAAAACCACCTCCCCTCTCCTTCGTCGAGGTACTCCTCCTTGCCAGGAGGAGAGCTGATTTACAGCTTGCAAAACACTATATATTTGAATGTTTGAATCTTTTCGAACACTCGTGGGCGTTGCCCCAAGTTCTGATGTATCAGGCTTTGACTGCGTCGATTTTCAATTCAGCCTGACATACAGCTCTAATATTATTAAATGTTTCATCAACGGAGAAACTAAAATTTCCGTTAATCAGCCCAAACCTAAAATAAAAAAACAGAAGGCAGTTTAGAGGCGTGACAGATGTGAGGTTATTGCTCTATCGTTTATGTAGAATGTAAGCCAGGACCCGGAATTTGATTGTGATCCGGTACCCGGTAGTTAAGAATGTATTAAACGCAAAAAACCCCTTATTCGAATGAATAAGAGGTTTCTCTAAAAAAAGGCGGCGACCTACTCTCCCACTTCTACGCAGTACCATCGGCGCTATCGGGCTTAACTTCTCTGTTCGGAATG